>NZ_JBHWJY010000068.1:0-46697 GCF_042731135.1 Streptomyces sp. NPDC059874 | reverse complement strand
CGCGGGAACGTTCCCGCGCGCCCGGCCCCTTCCGTCGTTCAGCGGCTGAACAGGGGCTGCCCCGGCGGGACCGGCCCGTCGGACGGCAGCAGCGCCAGGTCCAACCCGCGCACCAGCCGGGCCCGCAGGGTCTCGTCCGCCGCCAGCGCCCGAGCGACCCGGCGCGCGGCCGCGGGGGCCTGCGCGTCGGCCGCCAGCACGACGGCGAGGGTGCCGTCGGAGTCGGCGCCGCCGCCCCGGCCCAGGTGGGCCCGGAGCACGGCCGGCTCCGCCGCCACGGCGGCCCGTACGGCCTCCCGTACGGCGGGATCGGCCAGCGGGTCCGCGTCGGTGCGGCCCTCGGCGAGCGCGAGCAGCGCCGCGCCGGTCAGCTGGTAGGTGACGGGGCCGGCCAGGTCCAGCACGACCGTGTCGGCCTTCTCGTGCGCGGCGGCGGCCAGTGCCTGGTGCAGCGGGACGGCCACCGGCCGGGCCGCCGGGTCCCAGAGCGCGAGCGAGGCGATCGAGGTGAAGGCGGGCAGGGCCCGCCGGTCGCCCGCCCGCAGCGTGGGGACGGCCATGTCGCTGGTCTTCTCGCGCTTGAGCCCGGTCTCCGGATCGGTCTCCACCTCGCCGAGCACGGCGACGACCGGGACCAGCAGGCGCGCGTCCTTCAGCGCCGCCAGCACCTCGGGCTCCTTCGCCCGGTCCTTGGACCAGGCCGCCAGGGCCTCGGTCAGTCGGGGGTCGGCGGAGCCGTCGTCGTCCGAGAAGCCCGGGTCGGGAATGTTCTTGTTCGAGTTGTTCGCCATGTTCGCCTCGTTCGCCACAGTGATCCGACCCTACTGTGCGGCGCGCGCGTCCCGTCCCCGGGTGCCCCGGCGCGGGCGGCGGGCCAGTACGACGGCCAGCGCGAGCAGCGCCGCCCCCAGGGCCGCCGCCGGGGCGCCGAGCCGTGCGGCGCGCTCGGGCGGTCGGACCGGCTCGGGGCCGGAGCCGAAGTAGGACCGCCCGGCCGGGGCGGGAGTGGGGACCGGCGCCTGCGGCTGCATCGCCTCCGCCTTCTGGAGGGCGGCGGCCGGGTCCACCATCCCGTGGCCGCGGGCGTCGTCGCGTCCGCCGGCCGGTGAGTCGGAGGCGGTGTCCTCCAGCAGCTTCTTTATCTGGGCCGGGGACAGCTCCGGGTGCGCGGCCTTGACCAGGGCCGCGGCGCCGGAGACGAAGGCCGCGGCGGCACTGGTGCCCCAGCCTTCGTAGTAGGAACGGTCGGGGTCGGCGATGACCACGTCCACGCCGGGGGCGCTGACGGTGGCGTACCAGTTGCGGGTGGAGAACTTGGCCTTCCTGCCGCGGCGGTCGACGGCGGTGACGGCGATCACGCCCGGGTAGGCGGCCGGGTAGGAGACGCGGTCGCCGTTCTCGCCGCCGTTGCCCGCGGAGGCGACGACGACCACGCCCTTGGCGAGGGCGTACTGGATGGCCTCGTCCTCCCCCGCCTCGTGGTGGGCGGAGTCACTGTCGTCACCGAGGGACAGGTTGATCACGTCGGCACCGTGGTCGGCTGCCCAGCGGATGCCCTCGGCGAGGGCGCCGCCCTTGGATTCGCGGGCCTGGGCACGGCCCGGGTCGCCCTCCTCCAGGATCACCCGGACCGGCAGGATCTTCGCCTGCGGGGCGACGCCGAGCACGCCCTGGCCCCGGTGGGGGCCGTGGCCGTGCCCGGCGATGATGCTCGCCATCGCGGTGCCGTGCCGGGCCCAGGAGCGGTCGCCGCGGCCGGCGCCCATGCCGACGAGGTCGGTGCCGTCCAGGACCTGACCGGCGAGGTCGGGGTGGGACTCGTCGACCCCGGTGTCGAGGACGGCGACGGTGACCCCGTCGCCGCGGGTGGTCCCCCAGGCCTCCTCGGCCCGCAGGGCCAGCAGGCCCCACTCGCGGTCCCGGATGGTGTCGGCGGCGGCGGTGGGCGCGCCGGCACCGGTCGCGAGGAGCGCGGCGAGCGCGAGGGCCACCGTACGGCCGAGTGCGCTCATCGGGTCGGCGCCGGGCTGGGCGGGGTCGTGACGGTGCGCAGGGCGGCGGCGACGTGGCCCGCGAGGCCCTTGGCCTCGTGACCGAGTCCGGCCCGGGCGGCGGGACCCGCGGCGTCCTTCTTCATCAGGTCCTCGGCGGGGAGGGGCGCGTCCAGGAGGCGGCCGTCGGCGAAGGCGGACACCGTGTAGAGCACGACGGGGGCGTCGGAGAGCACGGACGCGGTCCAGGCGGCGCGCTGCGCGTCGGCGAAGCCGAAGGCGGGTGGGGCGGTGAACCGCCCGGTGAGCTCGGCCATCGCGGGGGCGTCGGCCGGGGTGAAGACCATGCCGACGGTGATCAGGGAGCTACCGGTGGCGTCGGTGTAGGTGGCGCGGAGCACGCGGGTGCAGCCGGTGGGGGCCAGGAGGCGTTGCCAGTCGGCGGGGAGCGCGGCGGGGCACGGGGCGTCGGGGGCCAGCTCGATCCGCGTCCAGCTACGGTCGGCGCCGCCGGGGCCGGCCGAGGGGCCCGCGAGGACGGGCGGCAGGAGGCTGTCCACGGGGGTGGAGTGCCACAGCGACTCGGCCTTGCGGTAGACGGCGTCGGCGGAGGGCTTGTGGTGGGTGGCGCGGTGCTCGGACCAGGCGGTGAGGCCGGCGCCGACGACGAGGCCGGTCCCGAGGGTCGCGCACAGCACGGCGGCGAGTGCCCGTACGGGGTGGCGCCGGGGCCGCGTGGTGTGGTGCGGGGGTGGAGGCTGTTCGGGCTCGCCCAGAACCGCGGTCCGCGGTGTCGTCGTGGTCATCCGGCGGCTCCGCCCCCCGTTCTGTACGGCTGCCTGCCCGTACTCTACGGGGTCCCCGCACCGGGCCTTGGTCCCGCACGGACCGGTGCCGCTGCCGGCACGAGCCAGCCTCGCCGGCGTTTGAGGCGCGGGGTACGGTGCGGAGCCCCGGTTCGGGAAGGCGGCACCGCGCAGCGGCGCCCCCGGCCGCGACCCCTACCCACCGGTACATACCTCTGGCAAGCTGCCGCCATGTCTTCCGACCGGGCCCGGTACGACCGGGCGACCGCGCATCTCGACGCGCCCCTGGCCATCGTGGATCTCGAGGCGTTCGACGCCAACGCCGACGACCTGGTCCGGCGGGCGGGCGGCAAGCCGGTGCGCGTGGCGAGCAAGTCCGTACGGTGCCGGGCGCTGTTGGAGCGCGTACTGGCACGGCCCGGGTTCGCCGGGATCATGTCGTACACCCTGGCGGAGTCGATCTGGCTGGCCCGGGCGGGGTTCGAGGACGTGCTGCTCGCCTATCCGTCCGTCGACCGGGCCGCGTTCGCGGAGCTGGCCGGGGACGCCAAGCTCGCCGCCGCCGTGACGGTGATGGTGGACGATCCCGCGCAGCTGGAGCTCATCGACCGGGCCCGGGACGGCGGCTCCGAGGAGATCCGGGTCTGCCTCGAACTGGACACCGCGCTGCAGCTGTTCGGCGGGCGGGTCCGGGTCGGGGCGCGGCGCTCGCCCCTGAGGGAGCCCGCGCAGCTGGCGGAGTTGGCGCGGGTGGTGAGCGCGCGGCCCGGGTTCCGGGTGGTCGGCCTGATGGCGTACGAGGGCCACGTGGCCGGGGTCGGGGATTCGCTGGCCGGGCGGCCCGTGCGGTCGCGGGCGATCCGGCTGATGCAGGGCGCGGCCCGCAGGGAGCTGGCGGCGCGGCGGGCCGCGGTGGTGCGGGCGGTCCGGGAGGTGGTCCCGGACCTGGAGTTCGTCAACGGTGGCGGGACGGGGAGCGTCGCGGAGACCGCGGCCGAGGGTGCGGTGACCGAGATCGCCGCCGGGTCGGGGCTGTACCTGCCGCGGCTGTTCGACAACTACACGACCTTCACCGGCCGGCCGGCGGCGCTGTTCGCGCAGCCCGTGGTGCGGCGCCCCGGGGTGGGTGTGGTGACCGTCCTCGGCGGCGGGTATCCGGCCTCCGGCGCGGCCGGGGCCGACCGGTCGCCGGTGCCGTACCTGCCGCAGGGGCTGCGCTACGACCCTCGGGAGGGCGCCGGGGAGGTGCAGACCCCGCTGCTCGGCAGCCCGGCCGACGATCTGCTGATCGGCGACCGGGTGTGGTTCCGGCACGCGAAGGCCGGTGAACTGTGCGAGCGGTTCGACACCCTGCACTTCGTCGAGGGGGACAGGGTGACGGCCAGTGCCCCGACGTACCGGGGTGAGGGGAAGACCTTCCTCTGACCAGTACACCTAGTACGCCTGGTACACGGAGTCCGTCTGGTCCGGGATGACGCTCGCGTCGGAGCGCAGGACCGGGCCCTTGGTGCCGTCGTGGTCGACGTAGCCCGTCGTCGCGCAGGGGTAGGGCGTGGCCTTCCGCTGCTTCGGCTCGATGAACATGGGGTTCACGATCCACCGGCCGTCGCTGTTGTCGTAGGCCCGGCACATCAGCTCGTTCTTGTTGCGGTTGACGACGAGCCGCAGCGCGGTCGCGTCGCGCAGGAACGAGATGTCGGTGTCGGAGTCGCCGGCGGCGAACACCTGGCGGCGGGCGGCCGGCTGGACCTCCTCGGCGTCCGCGCCGCGCACCCCGAAGATCTCCTTGTTGATCCAGCAGCGCTTGCCGTCGATGTACGTGATCATCGTGTCGGCGCCGTCCCGGACGGATCCGCAGCCCTGGAGGTGGGCGGTGAACTTCCCGCCGCGGGTGGTCGTGTTGCGGATGCCGATGACGTGGTCCGCGTCGATGCCCACGCCCTTGGCCCACACCTCGACGACCGGCTGCGGGGAGGCGGAGCTGATCCAGACGTCGAAGCCGGACTTCTGGAGGGTGCCCACGAGGTCCCGCTGCTGCTCGTAGTAGCGCACCCAACCGGTGGCGGTGCCCGTGCCCACCTGCTGGGTGGCTCCGATGGGCGCGGAGAGGTTCTCGGTGCGGGCGGCGGCGGCGAAGCCGCGGATCTCGCGGGCCGTCCAGCCCTGCGTGAGCTGGGCCAGCCAGGCGTACGAGGGCTCGGTGGTGCGGCGGTCCCAGCCGGCGAAGGCGGTGGCGCCGGTACGGGTCGCGGCGGTGCCGTAGACGGCGTTGATCTCGTCGGCGCAGCCGGCTCCCTCCGCCGCTCCGGTGGGCAGCGGTTCGCCGGGGCGGGCGAGGGCGGCGCAGGCGTCGGCGAGGGCGGTGACCGCGGCGGGGGTCAGGAAGCGGCTGGTGGTGGCCCAGTCGGCCGGCCGGCGGATCTTCCCGTTGCGCAGCAGCCAGTACATGGTCGCGTCGCCGACGTCGTTCTTGACGACGGTGTTGTCCCAGTCGAAGACGGCCACGGGCTTGTGCCGCCGACCACAGGTGCCGTACCGGTCGACGAGCTGCTGGAGTCTGGCCTGGTTGTCCCCGTACCAGCCGGACCCGACGACCGCCCGCCGACAGGAGGTCTGGTCCGCCTGTGCGGGCGGCGCCAGGAGGAGTCCGGAGCCGGTGGCGGTTATGAGGGCGAGGGTGGCGGTTCTGTTCCTGCGCATGCTGCTCCTTCGCGTTCGGGTAGGAAAAAGCCGGGCGCCTCGCGAGGCGCCCGGCTGGGGCGGGCCGGTGGTAGGGGCCGGTGGTACGGGCCGGTCGTACGGCCGGTGGTACGGGACGACCTACAGCGGGGTGACGTACGCCCCGGAGATGCCGCCGTCGACGAGGAAGTCGGTGGCGTTGATGAAGGAGGAGTCGTCGCTGGCGAGGAAGGCGACGGCGGCGGCGATCTCGGTGGGTTCGGCGAAGCGGCCCAGCGGGATGTGCACGAGGCGTCGGGCCGCGCGCTCGGGGTCCTTGGCGAACAGCTCCTGCAGGAGCGGGGTGTTGACGGGCCCGGGGCACAGGGCGTTCACGCGGATGCCCTCGCGGGCGAACTGGACGCCGAGTTCGCGGGACATGGCCAGGACGCCGCCCTTGGAGGCGGTGTAGGAGATCTGGGAGGTGGCGGCTCCCATGATGGCCACGAAGGAGGCGGTGTTGATGATGGAGCCGCGGCCCTGGCGCTGCATGTAGGGCAGGGCGGCCTTGCAGCAGAGGTAGACGGAGGTGAGGTTGACGTCCTGGACCCGCTTCCAGGCCTCCAGGCCGGTGGTGAGGATCGAGTCGTCGTCCGGGGGCGAGATGCCCGCGTTGTTGAAGGCGATGTCCACGGAGCCGTAGGTGTCGAAGGCGGTCTTGAAGAGGGCTTCGACCTCCTCGGGGCTGGTGACGTCGACCTTCACGAAGGTCCCGCCGACCTCCTCGGCCGCGGCCTTGCCCGCGGTCTCGTCGATGTCTCCGCAGACGACGTTGGCGCCCTCGGAGGCCAGGCGGCGGGCGGTGGCGAGGCCGATGCCGCTGCCGGCTCCGGTGATGACGGCGGTGCGGCCGACCAGGCGGCGGCAGACGATCTCTTCAGTGGTCATGTGTCTCAGGCCTCCGTGCTGATGAAGACGTTCTTGGTCTCGGTGAAAGCGGTGAGGGCGTCGGGTCCGAGCTCGCGGCCGAGCCCGGACTGCTTGTAGCCGCCGAAGGGGGTCCAGTAGCGGACGCTGCTGTGGGAGTTGACGGACAGGTTGCCCGCGGCCACGGCGCGCGAGACCCGCAGCGCGCGGCCGATGTCGCGGGTCCAGAGGGAGCCGGAGAGGCCGTATTCGGTCGCGTTGGCCAGGCGTACGGCGTCCTCCTCGTCCTCGAAGGGCAGGACGACGGCCACCGGGCCGAAGACCTCCTCGGCGGCGACGGGCGCGGTGGGGGCGACGTCCGTGACGAGGGTCGGCGGGTACCAGAAGCCGGGGCCTTCGGGGGCCTTGCCTCGGATCGCGGTGAGGTCACCGGTGACGTAGGACCGTACGCGGTCCAGCTGGGTGCGCGAGATGAGCGGCCCCATCTGGGTCTTCTCGTCGAGCGGGTCCCCCACGGCCACGGATTCGATGCCGGGCGCGACGAGTTCCAGGAACCGGTCGTAGACGGAGCGCTGTACGAGGATGCGGGTGCGGGCGCAGCAGTCCTGGCCGGTGTTGTCGAGGAAGGCCATCGGGGCCGCGGCGGCGGCCGCTTCCAGGTCCGCGTCGGCGAAGACGATGTTGGGGCTCTTGCCGCCCAGTTCGAGGGTGACGCGCTTCACCCGGTCGGCGCACTTGGCCATGATCCGCTTGCCGACTCGGGTGGAACCGGTGAAGACGATCTTGGCGACGCCGGGGTGCTCGACGAGGGCGTCGCCCGCGACCGCTCCGTGGCCGGGGAGCACTTGGAAGAGGTGCTCGGGGATCCCGGCCTCGAGGGCGAGTTCGGCGAGGCGCAGCGCCGTGAGGGGGGTGGTCTCGGCGGGCTTGAGGATGACGGCGTTGCCGGCGGCCAGCGCGGGGGCCAGGCCCCAGGCGGCGATCGGCATGGGGAAGTTCCAGGGGGCGATCACGCCGATGACGCCGAGGGGTTCGAGGAAGGTGACGTCGATGCCGCCGGCGACCGGGATCTGGCGACCGGAGAGCCGTTCCACTCCCCCGGCGGCGAATTCGAGGAGGTCGCGTACGTTGCCCGCCTCCCAGCGGGCGTTGCCGATGGTGTGGCCCGCTTCGCGGACCTCCATCCGGGCCAGTTCCTCGATGTTCGCGTCGACGACCGCGGCGAAGCGGCGCAGCAGCCGGGCCCGGTCGGCGGGGGCGGCCGCCGCCCAGGCGCGCTGGGCCGCGGCGGCCCGGGCGACGGCGGCGTCGACATCGTCCCGTGTGGCGGCCGGGACGATGGCGACGGTTTCCTCGGTGGCCGGATTCAACACTTCCAGCGCATCGGACACGTGGTGCCTCACAGACGTTCGGATTCGGGTCGGTCGGCGGGATTGTCGGCGGGATTACAGGCGTTCGAAGGAGCGGCGCAGCTCCCAGTCGGTCACCGCGGAGTCATAGGCGTCGAGTTCGACGCGGGCCATGTTGCGGTAGTGGGCGACCACTTCGGGGCCGAAGGCGGCCTTGGCGATCTCGCTGTTCTCCCAGAGCTCGGCGGCCTCGCGCAGGGTCGCGGGGACGTGCGCGTAGTCGGCCGTGTAGGCGTTCCCGGCGCACACCTCGGGGAGTTCGAGGCGGTTCTCGATGCCGTAGAGCCCGGCCGCGACCAGGCCGGCGACGGCGAGGTAGGGGTTGACGTCGCCGCCGGGGAGGCGGTTCTCGAAGCGCATGGAACGCCCGTGGCCGACCACGCGGAGCGCGCAGGTCCGGTTGTCCACGCCCCAGGCGACCGCGGTGGGCGCGAAGGATCCCGGCCGGAAACGCTTGTACGAATTGATGTTGGGGGCGTAGAGAAGGGAGAAGTCGCGCAGCGCGGCCAGCTGCCCGGCCAGGAAGTGCCGCATCACCGGTGACATTCCCCCTGGCCCGTCTCCGGCCATGGCGTTGCGTCCGTCGGTGTCGCTGAGCGAGAGGTGGATGTGGCAGGAGTTGCCCTCGCGCTCGTCGAACTTGGCCATGAAGGTGAGCGAGACACCTTCCTGGGCGGCGATCTCCTTCGCCCCGGTCTTGTAGACGGAGTGCTGGTCGCAGGTGGTGAGCGCCTCGTCGTAGCGGAAGGCGATCTCGTGCTGGCCGAGGTTGCACTCGCCCTTCGCCGATTCGACGACCAGGCCCGCGGCCTGCATCTCGTTGCGGATGCGGCGCAGCAGGGGTTCGATGCGGCCGGTCCCGAGGACGGAGTAGTCGATGTTGTACTGGTTGGCGGGGGTCAGACCGCGGTAGCCCGCGTTCCAGGCCTGCTCGTAGGTGTCCTGGAAGACCATGAACTCCAGCTCGGTGCCGACCATCGCGGTGTACCCGAGCTCGGCCAGGCGCTCCAGTTGGCGGCGCAGGATCTGCCGGGGCGCGGCGACCACGGGCGAGCCGTCGTTCCAGGCGAGGTCGGCGAGGACGAAGGCGGAGCCCGGGTTCCAGGGGATGCGGCGCAGGGTGGCGAGGTCGGGGTGCATGGCGAAGTCGCCGTAGCCCCGGTCCCAGGAGGACATCTCGTAGCCGTCGACGGTGTTCATGTCGGTGTCGACGGCGAGCAGGTAGTTGCACCCTTCGGTGCCGTGCGCGAGGACCTCGTCGAGGAAGAACTGTGCGGCGAACCGCTTGCCCTGGAGCCGTCCCTGCATGTCGGGGAAGGCCAGGACGACTGTGTCGATCTCACCGCTGGCGACGAGGGAGCGGAGCTCCTCCGGCGCGAGCGGCGGCTTGCGGTCTACCACTGGAATCTCTCCTTCGGTGAGCCGAGTGCGCCTAAGGTATTGAACAGAACCATTGCTTGGGAAGGGGAGGAGCCAAGATGACCGACACGGCGAGCGAAGGGGACGCCGCCCGGCGTCTGGATCCCGTACTGCGGCAGGTGCGGGCGGGCAACGGTTTCGAGGAGGCCCTGGAGCAGATCCTCCAGGTGGTCCGGCTGGGTCTGGTGTCCGGCGGCGAACGGCTGCCGCCCGAGCGCGAGTTGGCGGAGCGGATGGGGATCAGCCGGGTCACGCTGCGCGAAGTGCTGAAGGTGCTCCAGGACCAGGGGCTGGTGGAGGCCCGGCGCGGCCGGTACGGCGGAACGTTTGTGCTGCCCCGCCCCGACACCCCGGCGGGCGGCGCCGAGGAGGAGCTGCGCCGGCGGGTCGCGGGCGTGGACATCGAGGACGTACTGCGCTTCCGCGAGGTCCTGGAGGTGGGGGCGGCCGGGCTGTGCGCCTCCCAGGGACTGACCGAGGAGGCCACCGACCGGCTGCTCGGCGCGCTGGCCGCCACCCACGACGCCCCGCTCGCCGACTACCGCCGCCAGGACACCCTCTTCCACCTCACCCTGTGCGAACTGGCCGGATCCGCCACCCTGACGGCCCAGTACGCGGCCGTCCGGGCCAAGGTCAACGACCTGCTGGACTGCATCCCGCTGCTCGTGCGGAACCTGGAGCACTCGCAGCAGCAGCACACCGCGCTGGTGGAGGCGGTGCTGGAACGGGACGCCGCCGGGGCGCGGGAGATCATGCGCGAGCACTGCTGCGGCACGGCGGCACTGCTGCGGGGCTTCCTGGCGTGATCCGGCGCGCGAGAGGCATTCGTAACGTCCGTTTAACGCAGAGGTCTTGCGCACTCCACTCCCATACGGCAAAGGTACGCAGCAAAACCATTGCAGCATTGCCCGTAGGCAGGAGCGCACGATGGCCGACGACATCGAGGCAGGGCTGACAGCCGTGCCCTCACTCACCAAGTCCCCCGAGGGCGGGAGCGACCACCCGGACGACTACCTGGAGCGCCGCACGCTCCGCCGCGGCAGCGCCGGCTGGCTGCTCCTGACCGGCCTCGGTGTCGCGTACGTCGTCTCCGGGGACTTCTCCGGCTGGAACGTCGGCCTCGACAAGGGCGGCTTCGGCGGCCTCGCCATAGCCACCGTCCTCATGGGCGCGATGTACGCCTGCCTGGTCTTCTCCCTCGCCGAACTGTCCACCATCCTGCCCACGGCGGGCGGCGGTTACGGCTTCGCCCGCCGTGCGTTGGGCCCCTGGGGCGGGTTCCTCACGGGCACCGCGATCCTCATCGAGTACATCCTGGCCCCGGCCGCGATCGTCATCTTCATCGGCGACTACGTGGAGTCCCTCGGCCTGTTCGGCCTCACCTCCGGCTGGCCGGTCTACCTCGGCTGCTTCGTGATCTTCATCGGCGTGCACCTGTGGGGCGTCGGCGAGGCGCTGCGCTTCAGCCTCGTCGTGACCGCCGTCGCCGTGGCGGCACTGCTGATCTTCGCGGTGGGCGCCTTCACCGAGTTCAGCGCCGACGGCCTGAACGACATCCCGGTCGACACGGAGGCCTTCGGCTCGAACTCCTGGCTGCCGCTGGGCGTTCTGGGCATCTGGGCGGCGTTCCCGTTCGGCATGTGGTTCTTCCTCGGGGTGGAAGGCGTACCCCTCGCCGCCGAGGAGGCGAAGGACCCGGTCCGCTCCATGCCGAAGGCGCTCGCCATCTCCATGGGCATCCTCGCCCTGCTGGCGCTGATCACCTTCTTCGCCGCGACCGGCGCGCAGGGCTCGGACGCCGTCAAGGCCGCCGGCAACCCCCTGGTGGTGGCCCTGGAGGGCGACGGCGGCCCCACCGCGCTGAGCCGCTTCGTGAACTACGCGGGCCTCGCGGGCCTGGTGGCCTCCTTCTTCTCCCTCATCTACGCGGGCTCGCGCCAGCTCTTCGCCCTCTCCCGCGCCGGCTACCTGCCCCGCTTCCTGTCCCTGACCTCGAAGCGCAAGGCCCCGTACCTGGGTCTGGTCATCCCCGGCGCCATCGGCTTCGCGCTCGCCGCGGCCACCGGGGACGGCGCGCGCATGCTCAACATCGCGGTCTTCGGCGCGACCATCTCCTACGCCCTGATGGCCCTCTCCCACATCGTGCTGCGCCGCCGGGAGCCGGGCCTGGAACGGCCGTACCGCACCCCCGGCGGCGTGGCGACCTCCTCGGTGGCCTTCGTACTCGCCCTCTCGGCCCTCGTCGCCACCTTCCTGGTGGACAAGGACGCGGCATTCATCGCACTGGCCGTGTACGCCGTCGCCCTGGCCTACTTCGCGATCTACAGTCGGCACCACCTCGTGGCCTCGGCCCCCGAGGAGGAGTTCGCGGCTCTGGCAGAAGCCGAGGCGGAACTGACCCGCGACTGAAACCCTGCCCCTGCGAACTCCTCTCGCCCTTCCCTTCTGGAGGTACGGAACGTGCCCAGGCCGCTCATCGGCATCACCACCTATGTCGAGGAATCCACCCGCTACGGCGTGTGGGACCTCCCGACGTCCCTCGTACCGTCCGGGTACTACGAACTCGTCCAGGCGGCGGGCGGCGCGGCCGTGCTGCTCCCGCCGGACGAACCCGCGGCGGCGGAGGAGGTGCTGAGCCGGGTGGACGGCCTGATCGTCGCGGGCGGCCCGGACGTGGACCCGGTCCACTACGGGGCGGTACGCGACCCCCGCACGGGCGCCCCGGCGACGGTCCGAGACCACTGGGAACTGGCCCTGATCGCGGCGGCCCTCGACGCGGGCACCCCGCTCCTGGGCATCTGCCGGGGCATGCAGGCGCTGAACGTGGCCCTGGGCGGCACGCTGATCCAGCACATCGACGGCCACGTCGACACCCCGGGCGCCACCTCCTGGCACCCGGTCCGCCCGGTCCCCGGCACCCGGTACGCCTCGCTCGTCCCCGAGGAGGCGCAGGTCCCGACCTACCACCACCAGGCCGTCGACCGCCTGGGCCGCGGGCTGATCGTCTCGGCGCATGCCGTTGACGGCACGGTGGAGGCGATCGAACTCCCGGACCGCTGGGTCGTGGGCGTCCAGTGGCACCCCGAACGCGACAAGGACACCCGCGTGATGGCCTCCCTGATCGAAGCAGCCGCCCGCGCTCCGCTCCCGGTCCCGGTGGCCTGACCGCCCCTGCCCCCGCCTGCGCGCCGCCGCTCCCGGGGCTCCGCCCCGTACCCCGCGCCTCAAACGCCGGCGGGGCTGAAGTCGCCCTCCGGCCGGCGAAACCGGTTTGCCCTTCGGCGGGGCTGGGTTTGGTCCGCGCCTGGCGTACGGCAGGAGCAAATCCAGCCCCTCCGGCGTTTGAGGAGCGGGGTACGGGGCGGAGCCCCGGATCTTTGAGCCGCACCGGGCAGACGGCAGCAGCCAACATCCAGCCCCGCCGGCGTTTGAGGCGCCCCCGGTACGCCCGGCTACGAACGGAGTCGGGTCAGCGACAGGAGGTCACGGGCCGGCCCCGCAGGCCGCGCACCGCCCGGCCAGACCGCCCGCAGCGCCCGGCCGAGCGCCGCACCGGCCACCGGTACCTCCACCAGCCGTCGCGCCGCCAGCTCGTCCCTCAGCGCCAACTCCGACAGCACGCACGGCCCCGCCCCGCTCAGCGCGGCCGCCTTCACCGCGGTGGTCGACGCCAGTTCCAGCAGCGGCGCCGCCAGCCCCCCGGCCGAGGCCAGCGCGGCGTCCAGCACCTGCCGGGTCCCGGACCCCCGTTCCCGCAGGATCAGCGAGGTGGAGGCGAGTTCCGCCGCCTCCACCGCCCGCGCCCGCCGCGCCCACGCGTGCCCCGGCGCCACCGCCACCACGAGCCGGTCCTGCGCGATCACCGCCGAGTCCAGCCCTTCCGGCACCGTCAGCCCCTCCACGAAGCCGAGGTCGGCCTCGTGCGTGAGGACCCGCTGCGCGACGACCGCCGAGTTCCCGGCGTGCAGGGACACCGCCGTGTCCGGCCGCTGCCCGCGCAGGGCGATCAGCCACCCAGGCAGCAGGTACTCGGCGATCGTCATGCTGGCCGCCACCCGCAGTCGCGAATCGCGCCGCCCCCGCAGCGCCTGCGCCCCCGCGTCGAAGGCTTCCGCCGCTTCCACCACCCGTCGGGCCCAGTCCGTGACCAGCGCGCCCTCCGCCGTCAGCGTCGACCCCCGCGGGGAACGGTCGACCAGGGCCACCCCGAGTCGTGTCTCCATCGCCCGGATCCGGCTGCTGGCCGCCGGCTGGGTGATGCCCATCCGCCTGGCCGCCCCGCTCAGGCTGCCGACCCGCGCGACCGCGAGCAGCAGCTCCAGCGCGCCCAGATCCGGCACCCGGTGCGCCAGCGGCACCCACTCCTCTTCACCCATAACATCAGTTTATGGCCTTATAGCGAGATGACCTCTGCCGTCCGCCCGCACCTGCGACGACGCTGGATCCATGGCCACCACCCTCGTGCGACCCCGCACCCTCACCGCACCCGCGCCCCGAGCCCACAAGGCCCCCGCGCTCCGGCACCTCGGCCCCAACTGGTACGCCTCCGTCATGGGCACGGCGATCATCGCCAACGCCGGGGCGACCCTCCCGTACCAGCTTCCCGGTCAGCACGTGGCCTGCCGGCTCGTCTGGGCTCTGTCCGCCGTCGTCCTCGCCGTCCTGCTCACCGCCCGCGCCGGCCACTGGCTCCACCACCGCGACCAGGCCCGCGCCCACCTCCTCGACCCGGCGGTCGCCCCCTTCTACGGCTGCCTCTCGATGGCCCTGCTGGCCGTCGGCGGCGGCGCCCTCATCGTGGGCAAGGACCTCATCGGGACCGACGCCGCCGTCGCCGTGGACACCGTCCTGTTCACCGCCGGCACCGCGATCGGCCTGGTCATGGCCGTGGTCGTGCCCTACCTGATGGTGGTCCGCCACAAGGTCGAGCCCGGGCAGGCCACCCCCGCCTGGCTGCTCCCCCTCGTGTCCCCCATGGTCTCGGCCGCCCTCGGCCCGCTGCTGATACCCCACCTGCCCGCCGGCCAGCCCCGCGAGACCCTGCTGCTCGCCTGCTACGCGATGTTCGGCATCAGCCTGCTGGCCACCCTGCTGATGCTCCCCCTGGTCTTCGGCCGGCTGATCGTGGGCGGCCCCCTCCCCCTGGCCCTGACCCCCACTCTGTTCCTGGTCCTCGGCCCCCTCGGCCAGTCCACCACCGCCGTGAACCAGCTCGCCGACATGGCCCCCCAGTCGATCGGCGCCCCCTACGCCGGGGCGCTCGGCGCCTTCGCGGTGGTCTACGGGGTCCCCGTGATGGGATTCGCCCTGCTGTGGCTGGCGCTCTCCGCCGCGATGCTGGTCCGGGCGGCCCGAGGCGGTATGGGCTTCGCGATGACCTGGTGGGCCCTGACCTTCCCCGTCGGCACCTGCGTCACCGGCGCCGCGGGCCTGGCCCGTCACACCGGCCTGACCGCCTTCGCCTGGCTCGCCGCGGCCCTGTTCCTCGCCCTGCTGACCGCCTGGCTCCTGGCCGCCACCCACACCCTGCGCGGCCTGTTCTCCGGCCGCCTGCTCGCCGCTCCCCGCCAGACCGCGTCGCGCTAGGGCCTGTCCCCGGCGGGGTCCCGATCAGCCGGGTCCCGGCCCCTCCGGGTACCGGCGCGCCGCGCGCAGTGCCGCCGCCAGGACCCGTGGGGCCTCGGCGAGGGAGGGGCCGTACCAGGTCAGGTGGCGGCCGCTGACGAGCGCGGCGGGCAGTTCGGGAAACGCCTCCGGCCCGTCGGACGCCGTGAAGCGGTACGGCTCGTCCGGAAGAACCACCAGGTCGCAGTCGGCGGCGGCCAGCTCGGCCGGCGGAACCCTCGGGTACCGGTCCGTGTGGCCGGCGTACGCGTTGCGCACTCCGAGGCGCCCCAGCAGGTCCCCGGCGAAGGTGTCCCGGCCCAGCACCATCCACGGCCGCCGCCACACCGGGACGAAAGCGGTCAGCGCCCCGACCGGCTCCACCCCGGCCCACGCCCGCTCGGCGTCCGCCAGCCACCCGGGCCTCGTCAGCCCCAGCGCCCCCACCAGTACCCGGTCCAGCTCACGCAGCGCCTGCGGCAGCTCCCGTACCTCGGTGACCAGCACCTCCAGACCGGCCGCGCGCAGGGCCGCCAGGTCGGGGGGCCGGTTCTCCTCCTCGTTGGCGATCACCAGGTCCGGGCGCAGCTCGACGATCCGCCGTACGTCGGGGTTCTTCGTCCCCCCGATCCGCATCGCGCCCCCGAGGTCGGCCGGGTGCGTGCACCAGTCGGTGACCCCGACCAGCAGCCCCGGCGCGCTCACCGCGACCGCCTCGGTCAGCGAGGGCACCAGCGAGACGACGCGCCGCACGCCGCTCAGCGCCCGGGGGACGGCGGCTCGGACGTGGCGTGGATGTGGTCGCCCACCGCGACCACCAGGAGCCGGGTGTCCTCGGTGACCGCCCGCCAGCGGTGGCGTACGCCTCCCGACAGGAACAGCGCGTCGCCGCTCTCCAGCCGGTACGCCCGGCCCTCCGCCTCCACCTGGCAGGCGCCCGCGACCACGTACATCAGCTCGTCGTTGCGGTGCTGGTACTCGCGTCCCGCGTCCTGGTCTCCGGTGAACTCCAGCGCGTGCAGCTGATGGTGGCCGCGGACCAGGGGCCGGACACCCGGAACCGGGCTGAGCCCGGATTCGTCTCCTGCCCGTACGAGGTCCACCGTGCGGGCGGTGTCGGAGGCGGCGAGCAGCTCGACGGCCGTGGTCTCCAGCGCGTCCGCGACCCGCTCCAGGGACCGCATGCTGGGCCGGGCCCGCTCGTTCTCTATCTGGCTGAGGAAGGGCACCGACAGACCGCTGCGCGCCGAGACGGCGGCCAGCGTCAGGTGCAGCGCGCGGCGCCGCTTGCGCACGGCCACGCCCACCCGTAGCGGTTCCTTGCCGTCCTTGTCGTTCATGTCGCTCTTGTCGTTCTGATCGCCGTGGTCGCCCTTGCCGTCCCTGTCGTTCATGTCGGGGCTGCCCTCCCCTTGTCCGTCGCACATCGGTGTGCTGTAAGCACCTTACGCAGCAACCGCCCCCGGTTTCGCATGCACGGGATTCCCGTGCGTACCGGGTGCGCGCCCGTTCACCTTCCGTGGCGGGCCGCCCCATCCGGCCCCCGGCCCCGTTGCGGCATCATCGTCACCGTGACGACGACACGACGCCTGATGCTCCTGGACACCGCCTCCCTCTACTACCGCGCGTACTTCGGTGTGCCGGATTCCGTGAAGGCCCCCGACGGCACTCCGGTCAACGCCGTCCGCGGGCTGCTCGACTTCATCGGTCGCCTGGTCCAGGACCACCGCCCCGACGATCTGGTGGCGTGCATGGACGCCGACTGGCGGCCGCACTGGCGGGTGGATCTGATCCCTTCCTACAAGGCCCACCGGGTCGCCGTGGAGACCGAGAGCGGACCCGACGTCGAGGAGACCCCGGACACCCTCGCCCCCCAGGTCCCGATCATCGAGACCGCGCTGGACGCCTTCGGCATCGCCCGGGTGGGCGTCGCCGGGTACGAGGCGGACGACGTGATCGGCACGCTAACGGCCCGCGCTAGCGGCCCGGTGGACATCGTCACGGGCGACCGGGACCTCTACCAGCTGGTGGACGACGCCCGGCAGCGCCGCGTGCTGTACCCCCTCAAGGGCGTGGGCAGCCTCCAGGTGACGGACGAGGCGTGGCTGCGCGAGAAGTACGGGGTGGACGGCCCCGGCTACGCGGACCTGGCGCTGCTGCGCGGGGACCCGAGCGACGGCCTGCCGGGGGTCCCGGGCATCGGCGAGAAGACGGCGGCCAAGCTGCTCGACGCGTACGGGGACCTGGCCGGGATCATCGCGGCGATCGACGACCCGAGGTCGAAGCTGACCCCCACCCAGCGCAAGCGGCTGGACGAATCCCGGCCGTACCTGGCGGTGGCCCCGAAGGTGGTCCAGGTGGCCTCGGACGTCCCGCTGCCGGCCTTCGACCCGGCCCTTCCGACCGCGCCCGCGCAGCCCGAACTGGTGGATGCGCTAGCCCATCGGTGGGGTCTGGGGGGCGCAGTCTCCCGGCTGAGCGGCGCACTGCGCATCTGAGGTGCTAACTTAGGTAAGGCTAAGTTTCAGGGGAGTCAGGGGAGACACCGTGGCAGAAGGACGCGCCCGTACCGTCGGCACCGCCGCCGTGGTCCGCACCGAGCGGCTCACGCCGCACATGGTGCGCATCGTGCTGGGCGGTGAGGGCCTGGAAGGCTTCGGCGCGGGCGAGTTCACCGACCATTACGTCAAACTCCTCTTTCCCCCGCAGGGCGTCACCTACCCCGAGCCGTGGGACCTGGAGCGGATCCGCGCCGAGTACCCGCGTGAGCAGTGGCCGCGCCAGCGCGCGTACACCGTACGGAGCTGGGACCCGGCGCACCTGGAGCTGACGCTCGACTTCGTCGTCCACGGCGACGAGGGCCTGGCCGGCCCCTGGGCGGCGCGGGCCCAGCCCGGCGAACTCGTACGCTTCCTCGGCCCGGGCGGCGCGTACGCTCCGGCCCCGACGGCCGACTGGCACCTCCTGGCAGGCGACGAGAGCGCGCTCCCCGCCATCGCGGCGGCGATGGAGCGGATGCCGGGGGGCGCGCGAGTGCACGCTTTCGTGGAGGTCGAGGGCCCGGCCGACGAGCAGAAGATCGCCACCCCGGACGGCGTCGTGCCGGTCTGGGTCCACCGCGGCGACCGCCCGATCGGCGAGGCCCTGGTCGAGGCGGTCACCTCCCTCCACTTCCCCTCCCGCGACGTGCACGCCTTCGTCCACGGCGAGGCGGGCTTCGTCAAGGAACTGCGCCGCCACCTCCGCCTGGAGCGCGGCGTCCCGCGCGAACGCCTGTCGATCTCGGGCTACTGGCGCCTGGGCGAAACGGACGAGGGCTGGCGCGCGATCAAGCGCGACTGGAACGCGGCCGTGGAAGCCGAACAGGACCACGCCACGGCCGCGTAGCCCCTACGGGCCCCGCCCCGGTCCCCCGCGCCTCAAACGCCGGCGGGGCTGGATGGTGCGGCGGGGCTGCGCCCGGCGCCTTGGGCGCGGCCATGCCCTCAATCGCCGGGCGGGCTGTTTGCCCTGCGGGCAGCACTGTGGCGGACGGGCGCCAGCCAAATCCAGCCCCGCCGGCGTTTGAGGCGCGGGGTCCGGGGCGGAGCCCCGGCAGCGGCGCCGCACCGGGCACCGGCGGAGCCACCCCGCGCGCGGACACCAGCCCGGCGGGACAATGGCCGCATGCGTACGCTCCGCGCACTCGCGGCAGCCGGGACCGCCGCGCTCCTGGCCGCGACAGCGGGAGCGGCATCAGCCGCCCCCTCCCCGCCCCCCGCGCCGAAACCGCAGATCAGCGACGAGGCCGTCGACAAGGCCGTCGCCCGCCTCGACCAGACCATCACCGACCTGATGCGCCGCACCGGCGTCCCCGGCCTCTCCGTGGCCGTCGTCCACGACGACGAGGTCATCCACCTCAAGGGCTTCGGCGTCCGCCGCACCGACGAGCCCGCCAAGGTCGGCCCCGACACCGTCTTCCAGATCGCCTCCGTCTCCAAGCCCGTCTCCTCCACCGTCATCGCCGGCGCCTTCACCACCCCCGACGAGTGGGACCGTCACGTCACCCTCCCCGGCTTCGCCCTCAAGGACCCCTGGGTCACCGACCACGTCACGACCGCCGACCTGTTCTCCCACCGCAGCGGCCTGCCCGACCACGCCGGCGACCTCCTCGAAGACCTCGGCTACGACCAGTCGTACATCTTCGACCACCTGCGCCTGGAGCCCCTCACCCCCTTCCGCGCGACCTACGCCTACACCAACTCCGGCCTCACCGCCGCCGCCGAGGCCGTCGCCCGCGCCAAGGGCACCACCTGGCAGAAGCTCAGCGCGGACACCCTCTTCAAGCCCGCCGGCATGACCCACACCAGCACCGAGTTCTCCGCCTACGTCAACGCACCCGACCACGCCTCCACCCACGTCAAGAACCCGGACGGCACCTGGAGCCCCCGCTACGTCCGCGACCCGGACGCCCAAGCCCCCGCCGGCGGCGTCAGTTCCACCGCCCGCGACATGTCCCGATGGCTGCGGCTCCAGCTGGCCGACGGCACCCTCGACGGCAAGCGGATCATCCCCGCCGCCACGCTCGCCCGCACGCACGTTCCCCAGATCGTCTCGCAGCCGCCCACCTCCCCCACCGGCCGCGCCGGCTTCTACGGCCTCGGCTGGAACGTGTCCTACGACGACTCCGGCCGGCTGCGCCTGAGCCACTCCGGCGCCTTCGAACTCGGTACCAACGCCAACGTCACGATGCTCCCCCTGGAGAAGCTCGGCATCGTCGTCCTCACCAACGGCGCCCCCGTCGGCCTGGCCGACGCCGTCGCCCTCGATTTCTTCGACGTCGCCCAGCACGGCAAGGCCACCACCGACTGGCTTCCCCTGCTCGCGTCCGTCTACGCGAAGGAGGTCGACGAGGCCCGGTCCCCCACCGACTACGCCCACCCGCCCGCCTCCGCCAAGCCCGCCAAGGACAGCGCCGCCTACACCGGCACCTACGACAACCCGTACTACGGCAAGGCGACCGTGACGGCCGACAACAAGGGCACGCTGACCCTCGCCCTCGGCCCGAAGCCGATGCTCTTCCCGCTCACCCACTACGACGGCGACACCTTCAGCTTCGAGACCACCGGCGAGATGGCGGTCGGCCGCACCGGGGTGACCTTCGCCGACGGCACCCTGCGCGTCGAGTACCTCGACGCCACCCACCTGGGCACCTTCACCCAGCAGTAGGCGTGTGCCCCTCGCCGCATAGCCTGTCCCCGAGATGAGACGCAAAGCCCAGGTACCCCCCTCGCCCCTCCCCCAGCGCGCGGGCATCGACCCGGTGCGCCTGCGGCTGCCCGCCGATCCGGAGGGGATGTGGCCGGATCTCGGCGCCTACCTCACCGCGCGGTACGCGGGCACCCGCGGCGCGCAGTCCATCGCGCACCTGCTGGCCGCCGGCCGGGTGCTCGGCCCCGGCGGGCGGGTGCTGCGCGCGGGGGACCCGTACGAGCCCGGCGGATACCTGTGGTTCCACCGGGACATGGAGCCCGAGCCGGTGGTGCCCTTCGCGCTCCGCGTGGTGTACCGCGACGCGCACCTGCTGGTGGTGGACAAGCCGCACTTCCTGGCGACCACGCCGCGCGGCAGCCACGTCACCCAGACCGCCCTGGCCCGGCTCCGCGAGGAGCTGGACCTGCCGGAGCTGAGCCCGGCGCACCGGCTGGACCGGCTGACCGCGGGGCTGGTCATGTTCAGCATCCGGCCCCAGGACCGCGGCGCCTACCAGCTCCTCTTCCAGCGGCGCGAGGTGCGCAAGGAGTACGAGGCCCTCGCGGCGCGCGATCCGGCGTCGGCCTTCCCCCGCACGGTCCGCAGCCGGATCGAGAAGACGCGCGGGGTCATCGCGGCGGTCGAGGTCCCGGGCGGCGAGCCGAATGCCGAGAGCCTGATCGAGCTCGTCGACGCCCGGGGCGACCTGGCCCGCTACCGGCTGACCCCGCACACCGGCCGCACCCACCAGCTGCGGGTGCACATGAACGCGTTGGGCCTGCCCATCCTCGGCGATCCGGTGTACCCGCGGGTCACGGACCCGGCCCCGGACGACTACCGTCGCCCGCTGCAACTGCTGGCCCGGGTACTGGACTTCACCGACCCGGTCACCGGGACCGCCCACCGCTTCGAGAGCGGCCGCGAGCTCCAGGCCTGGTCCGACCGCACCGGCTGGGAAGCCGGCAGCCGGTGATCTACGGGACCTGGACGCCCGCGATCCGCAGCGCCGCATCGGCCGTGGCCGCGGCGAAGACCGTCACGGGACGCGCCGGATCGGAGCGGTGTATCAGCATGACGCCCTCGATGAGCCCGAACACGAGGTCGTTGCGCAGGTCCAACCCCGCCTTGTCCCCGGCCAGTTCGTCACCGACGGACGTGCCGTCGAGCAACGTCCGGTAGCCGTCCCTGAGTTCCTCGCGCATCCGGCGGAACTGCGAGAAGCGCGAACCGGCCACCTCCGGCAGCAGGTACAGCGCCCCCAGGTTGTACGGGCCCCCGCACAGCAGCAGCACGTCGGACCGGCACAGCTCCCACAGCCGGCGCGCCGCGGGCCGCTTCGCGTCGGCGAGCAGTTGCCGGGCCAGCACCAGCGAGGGTGCGACCGTGGACTCCAGCAGTTCGGCGAGGAGTTCCTCCTTGCCGCCGAAGTAGTGGTACATCGTGGCCTGGCGCATTCCAGCCCGTTCGGCGACCGCCCGGGTGGTGGTCGCCGCATATCCACGGACGGTGAACAGCTCGGCCGCCGCGCAGAGGAGTTCCTCGCGCGGCGGCCGGCCGCTTTCCGGTCTCGCCTGGTCGGCGCGCGGCCGACCGATCCGTCTCGGCCCCCCGGCCGGTCCCCCACTCATGGGCTGATCGTCGCACACAGCACGCTGATTCGATCATGGCAAGAGATCAGATCGAGCCAACCCCATCTTTAGAGGAAGCTCCAAATCCGGTTATCCGACGGAGCTGTAGGCCACCACACCCCGCAGGAGCGCGTCCACTGCCTTTCGGGCATTGCGGGCCACCGTGCTGCCGCTCTCGCCGGAGGCCGAGGGGGCCGCCGCCGCGATCTGGCCGAGCACGTCGATGACTTGCTTGCACCAGCGCACGAAGTCACCGGCCGGCATCTCCGCCTCGCGCAGCACCTCGTCCAGGCTCTTGTCGGACGCCCACTGGTACGCCGCCCACGCGAAGCCGAGGTCCGGCTCGCGCTGGCCCACGCCCTCCGTCTGGTTGATGCGGTGCTCCTCCTCCAACGCGTCGAGCCGGCCCCAGATGTGCACCATCTCGCCCAGGGCGGCCTTCGCCGCGCCGCCCGGCACCTTCGGCGCGACCGCGTCGTCGGACTGTCGCGCCTCGAAGACCAGAGCCGAGACGCAGGCCGCCAGTTCGGCCGGACTCAGCCCCTCCCAGACCCCGGCGCGCAGACACTCCGAGGCCAGCAGGTCGAGCTCACCGTACAGCCGGGCCAGACGCTGCCCGTGCACGGTGACCTCGTCCTCGCGCAGGTAGTCCAGCTCGGTGAGCAGCGCGTGGATACGGTCGAAGGTGCGGGCGATGGTGTTCGTCCGGCCCTCGATGCGCCGCTCCAGCTGCTGCGTGTCCCGCTTGAGCCGCCAGTAGCGCTCCGCCCAGCGGGCGTGGTCCTCGCGCTCGTCGCAGCCGTGGCAGGGATGCGCCCGCAGCTCGGACCGCAGCCGGGCGATCTCACGGTCGTCGGCGGCCGCGGCCCGGCCGCGCGCACGCCGCTCCGGGGTGATGTGCCCGGCCTTGGTCCGCAGTTGGGACGCCAGGTCCCGACGGGACTGCGGGGAACGCTGGTTGAAGGTCTTGGGGATGCGCATCCGGTCCAGCGCCTCGACCGGGACCGGGAAGTCGATCGCGGCGAGCCGCTTGACCTGCCGCTCGGCCGTGAGCACCAACGGCCGCGGCCCCTCCGCCCACTCCTGCCCGCGGTGCCCGTGGACCCGCCCCGCCGGCACGCCCGGATCCAGCACCAGCGCGAGCCCGGCGAACTTGCCGGTCGGCACGTGGATGATGTCGCCCGGCTTGAGCTTCTCCAGCGAACTGGCCGCCTGCGCCCGCCGCTGGGCCGCGCCCTGCTTGGCCAGCTCCGTCTCGCGGTCCTTGAGCTCGCGGCGCAGCCGCGCGTACTCCTCGAAGTTCCCCAGGTGGCAGGTCATGCCCTCCTGGTAGCCCTCCAGGCCCTCCTCGTTGCGCTGCACCTGCCGGGAGATCCCGACGACCGAGCGGTCGGCCTGGAACTGCGCGAAGGAGGTCTCCAGCAGCTCGCGCGAGCGGTGCCGCCCGAACTGGCTGACCAGGTTCACCGCCATGTTGTACGAGGGCTTGAAGCTGGAGCGCAGCGGATACGTGCGCGTACCCGCGAGCCCGGCCAGGCCCGCCGGGTCCATGCCGCGTTGCCACAGCACCACCGCGTGGCCCTCGACGTCGATGCCGCGCCGCCCGGCCCGGCCGGTCAGCTGCGTGTACTCGCCGGGGGTGATGTCGGCGTGCTGCTCACCGTTCCACTTGACCAGCTTCTCCAGGATCACCGTGCGCGCCGGCATGTTGATGCCCAGCGCCAGGGTCTCGGTGGCGAAGACCGCCTTGACCAGACCGCGGACGAACAGCTCCTCCACGACCTCCTTGAAGGTGGGCAGCATGCCGGCGTGGTGCGCGGCGATGCCCCGCTCCAGGCCTTCGAGCCACTCGTAGTACCCCAGGACGTGCAGGTCCTCGGTGGGGATGGACGCGGTGCGCGCCTCGACGAGCTCGCGGACCTTGAGGCGCGCGGAATCGTCGTTCAGCCGCAGCCCCGCGTAGAGGCACTGCTGGACGGCGGCCTCGCAGCCGGCCCGGCTGAAGATGAAGTTGATCGCGGGCAGCAGCCCGTCGTTGTCGAGGCGGGCGATGACCTCGGGGCGGGACGGGGTCCAGATCCGGCCGCGGGAGCGCCGCTCGCGCTCGCGGTCGGCCTCGCGGACCATCTTGCCGCGCCGCCTGTCCTTCGGACTGTAGGTGCGACTGTTCTCCTCGCGCGCCATCCGCAGCAGGTCGGGATTGACCTCCCGGCGCGCGGAGCCGCGGCCTCCGTGGTCGGACTCCTCCTCGAACAGGTCGTAGATCTTCCGGCCGGCCATGACGTGCTGCCACAGCGGGACGGGCCGCTCCTCCGAGACGATCACCTCGGTGTCGCCGCGCACGGTGTCCAGCCAGTCGCCGAACTCCTCCGCGTTGGACACGGTGGCCGACAGTGACACCAGCGTCACCGACTCGGGGAGGTGGATGATCACTTCCTCCCAGACCGCTCCGCGGAACCGGTCGGAGAGGTAGTGGACCTCGTCCATCACGACGTAGCCGAGGCCCAGTAGCGACTGCGAGCCCGCGTAGAGCATGTTGCGGAGCACCTCGGTGGTCATCACGACCACGGGCGCCTCGGAATTGACACTGTTGTCACCGGTCAGCAGGCCCACCTTGTCGGCGCCGTAGCGCTTGACGAGGTCGGCGTACTTCTGGTTCGACAGGGCCTTGATCGGCGTCGTGTAGAAGCACTTGCGGCCCTGCTGCAGGGCCAGGTGCACGGCGAACTCGCCGACGATCGTCTTGCCCGAGCCGGTCGGGGCGGCCACGAGGACGCCCTTGCCGGCCTCCAGTGCCTTGCAGGCCTCGACCTGGTACGGGTCCAGATCGAATTCGTACATCTCGCGGAAGGGGTGCAGAGCACTGGCCTCTTCGGCGGCGCGGATCCGGGCAGCGGCGTACCGCTCGGCGGGTGAGAGTTCTTCGGTCATCTTGAGATCGAGCCTACCCGCCGGCTCTGACAACAGTCGCGATCATTTATGTGAGGATCCGGACCGCCCCGGGCACGCACTCGGCGGTCACCGGCAGGGGCCCGAGCGGCTCCCCGTCCGCGTAGGCGGTGACCCCGGCCGCCTCCAGCGTGACCTTGGCGGCCCGGTGGACGGTGACCTTCGGATGATCGAGGTGCCTGCCCTTGTAGACCTGCGGGAAGACCTTGAGCAGGGTGGCCCTGCTGCAGTCGCCGACGACCACGACGTCGAAGAGCCCGTCGTCGGGGACGGCGTCCGCGCAGATGCGCATGCCGCCGCCGTACGAGGACCCGTTGCCGACGGCCACCAGCGTCGCCCCGGTCTCGATCACCGGCCCGTCGTCCAGGGTGATCCGGTACGGGAAGGGCCGGAAGGCGGCCAGCTCCGCGATCATGGCAAGGTCGTACTTGAACCGCCCGGCCGGCAGCCGCATCCGGTTGCCCCGGTCGTTGACCCGCGAGTCGAAGCCGGAGCACAGCACGGTCCCGTAGTACATGCCGCCCACCCGCCCCAGGTCGATCTCGCGGATCCGGCCCTCCTTGAGGGCCTCGGCGGCCAGCCGCCCCGCCCGCGCGGGCTCCCCCACGGGCAGCCCCAGCGCCCGCGCGAAGTCGTTGCCGGTCCCGACGGCGATCACCCCGAGCGGTACGAGCGTCCCCGCCAGGGCCTGGAGCGCCAGGGAGACCATGCCGTCACCGCCCACCGCGATCACCGCGCCGGTGCCCTCGCGGACGGCGGCCCGCAGCCGGGCCAGCGCGTCCGGCCCGTCCGCGCCGACGACGCCGCGCACCGAGAAACCGGCGGCCCGCAAAGCGGAAGCGGCCGGCTGCGCGCCGTGCGCGCCCCGGCCGCGTCCCGCGGTGGGATTGACGAAGAGGGTGATCTCAGAGCTCACCCGCCGGAATGTACCTGTCAGGTCGCGTCGTCGTAACCGTTGATCCGCTCGCGTCCGCCGTCGGCCTGCCCGGGCAGCGCGGCCGGGGCCGGCACCGCTTCCATCTGCCCGATCGGCGCCGGGGTCAGGTCCAGCTCGGAGGCCTCGTCGTCGTCCAGGCCCGCGTCGGGGTCGTTGCGCTTGCGCCTGCGGTCGTTGACCAGGCAGATCCCCAGCGCGATGAAGTACAGGGCCACGATCGGGGCGGCCAGCGACAGCATGGTCAGCGGGTCACCGGTGGGCGTGGCGAACGCGGCGAAGACCGTGATGCCGAGCACCATGGCGCGCCACCAGCTCGCCAGCCGCTTCGCGGTGAGCGCCCCGGTGAAGTTCAGCAGGATCAGAAGCAGCGGCAGCTCGAAGGCCAGGCCGAAGACCACGACCAGCCGTGTCACCAGGTCGAGGTAGTCGTCGACCGGCAGCAGGTTGCGCGTGTCGTCGGGGGTGAATTCGAGGAGGATCGTGGCGGTCTGCGGAAGGATCTTGTACGCGAGCACCGCGCCGGCACCGAACAGCGGCGCGCCGACCGCGACGAAGCTCATCGCGTACTTCTTCTCGTGACTGTGCAGGCCGGGGGCGGTGAACGCCCACAACTGGTACAGCCACACCGGCGCGGACAGCACCACACCGGCGGTCAGCGAGACCTTCAGGGCGATCGAGAACGGCGCGATCAGACCGTTCACGGTCATGTCGGCGCAGGGCTTGCCGTTGCGCTGCGAGACCACCCCGTCGGTGCAGCCGACGGAGTCCAGCATCGGCTTCAGCATGAAGTCGATGATGCCCTTGTAGAAGAAGGCCGCCACGACGGTGATCACGAGGATCGCCCCGACCGACTTCATCAGACGGTTTCTCAGCTCACGCAGGTGCTCGACAAGAGGCATCCGCCCTTCGGCGTCCTTGTCCGCTTTCTCCTGCTTGCGGGCAGACTTGAGCAACCCACGTCCCTTGTCTCGTTGCAGATGACTGGCGTGACCGGCGCGGCTCAGCCCTGGGCGGTACGGTTCGGCTCGCTCACGGGCCGGGAGCTCGTGACGTCACCGGGCGCGGCCTGGATGGTGCGCGGGGCGGCGGGCTGCTGCGCGGCCTGGTCGGCCACGTTCGCCGCGGTACCGGCGTCCTCCGCCTCGCCGTCCTTCTTCATGGCCTTGGCCTCGCTCTTGAGGATGCGGGCCGACTTGCCGAGCGAACGGGCCATCTCGGGAAGCTTCTTGGCGCCGAACAGCAGCACGATGACAGCGATGATCAGAAGGATCTCAAGGGGCTTCAGATTGCCGATCATGTGTGTCTTCCTTCTCACCGAAACGGCTGGTTGTGGTGGCTTCGGGCGGCCCGCACGAAAAAACCGGCGACCGACCTGCCAAGGATCGTAACCCCCGGGGGTTAACGCTCGGCAATCCCCCGGGGTACCCGCGCTTGCGCGAAGGCCGGTTGTTCACGCCCCGGTCACACGGATTCGTCCCGCTTCAAGGACGTACTCCGCGACCCGACCGGGCCAGATCCACCGCCGCCCGCTCCAGCTCCACCGAGGCATCCGAGATCCGCCGGCTCGCCCGCTCCACCTGCCCGGACAGCCTGCGCACCTCCACGAACACCCGCACGGCCAGCACGGACAGGACGGCGACCCCCAGAAAACCCAGGGCAATTGCGAACATCGGCCACAGCATGGAAGGGAGCCTAGACGAGAAGCCCCCTCAGACGCTGCGCAGGGTGCTCACGCCCCCACCCGTCAACAGCTCCACAATGCGCTCACCAGCGGGTTTACGGACCGACGCGCCACACGCGGGACAGGTGAAGGAGTAGAAGGTGGCTCTGCGGCTGCCCCCGATGGCCAGGCGCAACGCACCCGCGTCCAGCTCGAAGCGGGCACGGCAGTCGGGACAGGACGCCTTGAAGGCAACGGACCCGGACTTCTGCGACATCGACCCCGCTCCCCTCAGACCGATTCCCCGTACCCCGCGAGCGCCTCTCGAGCCGCGCTCCGCGCACTCTCCGCCAGTTCCACAGGGGCCACGATCCGCCCCTCGCGGCCCAGCCTCAGCGCGAGGCGACGCAGCGACGCCGGATCCGGACTCCGCAACGTGATCCGCAGCCCGCCGTCGGCCAGCTCCTCGGCGACATCGTGCGGGTAGTACTCGGCGACCCAACGCCCGCCCGGCCCCACCTCGACCACCACCTCCGGATCCTCCGCGGCCGGCTGGACGAGGCCCTCGGACAGATCACGCGGCTCGATGGCGGGCGGCTCGGCCCGCTCGTCCAGCAGCCGGATCTCCGCGACCCGGTCCAGCCGGAAGGTGCGCCGCGCCTCCGAGAGGTGGCACCACCCCTCCATGTACGTGTGACCCACCGCGAACAACCGGATCGGGTCGACCTTGCGCTCCGTGAGCTCGTCGCGCGCCGGCGAGTAGTAGCGCAGCCACAGCCTGCGCCGCTCCGCGATGGCCCGGTCGACGTCCGCGAACACCCCGCCCTCCGACTCGAAGGTCACCGACAGCCGGGACGAAGCCCCGGCGGCCTCGCCCGCGGCCGCCTCCAGCTTGGCGGTGGCCCGCAACAGCGCGTCCCGGTCGCTCTCCCGCAGCCCCGGCAGCGTCGCCACCGCACGCGCCGCCACCAGCAGCGCGGTCGCCTCGTCGGCAGCCAGCCGCAACGGCTCGGCGGTGGACTCCCCCGACGCGTCCGGATTGCGCCACCAGATGCGCTCCCCGTCGGTGTCGATGTCGAGCAGGTCACCGCCCCGGAAACTGGTCCCGCACATGGGCAGCACGTCGAGGTCCGAGATCAACTCGTCCTCGGTGATCCCGAAGGCCCGCGCGACGTCGGCGACGTGCGCGCCCGGGCGCTCACGCAGATACGTGACCAGGGACAGCATCCGGCGGGTCTGGTCGATGGCGTTGGCAGCCATGCTGGTACGTCTCCCCCTCAGGGCGTGCTCTTCGGATGGTGCGCTTGCGTTGCACTGCATTGCGGCGCCGCCGGATCGGCGGCCCCACCGCGACGGCCGGCGGCCGACGGTCCCTCCCGGCCGCGCGGGTCAGGCCTTGGCGACGGCCCTCAGCCGGTCCACCACGTCCGCCCGCAGATCGGCGGGCCCGACCACCACGACGTCCGGCCCGAACTCCACCAGCCAGGCATCCAGCCCGTGCCCGTACGGGATCTCCAGCTCGTCCCAGCCGTCCCCGCCCTCACGCACCGCGGTCGCCTTGGCCCGCAGCGGGTACCCCGCCCCGGCCCGCAGCCGGATCAGCGCCGAACGGTCCGCGCTCTCCCCCGCCCAGCTCGCCACGGTCTCCCGCACCGTCACCACGTCGGGCACCTCCGCGGTGTACCTACCAGCCCGCGAACGGACCTTCCCGGTGATCCGCGACAACCGGAACACCCGCTCCGCACCACGGTCACGGTCATAACCCGCCAGGTACCAGTGACCCCGCCAGCACTCCAACGCCCACGGCTCCACCTGCCGCGTCTCCGGCCGCGCCGCCGTCGACTTGCGGTAGTCGAACACCACCGGCCGCCGGTCCCGGCACGCCAGCATCAACGGCTCGAAAGCCGCCTCGTGCACCGGAATGCGCGGCTCGATGGCACTGTGCTGACCCTCGTACGGATCCCCCGCCTCCGGCATCCCGCCCGCACGCAGCTTCTGCAGGGCGCCACTGGCCGCCCCCGCCAGCCGCGCCTGCTGCCACACCTTCGCCGCCAGCCCCAGCGCCGCGGCCTCCTCGGCGTCCAGGGAGACGGGAGGCAGCCGATTGCTGTCCCGGCGCGCGAGATAACCGATCTCGCCCTCCAGGTTCTCCACCGTCTCGATCACCAGGCCGAGTTCACGCAGATCGTCCTTGTCCCGCTCGAACATCCGGTTGAACGACTCGTCGTTGCCGGCTTCGAGGTACGCCTCGATGGAACCGCGCAACTCCCGCTTGCTCAGCGGCCGGCGCGTCCCCAGCAGACACAGCGCCAGATTCATCAGCCGCTCGGCCTTGGCAATCGCCATCGACGCCCATCCCCGCTTCCCTCGTACGCGTCCGCTCGCGGACACAGCCGTGACCGTTGACCGTACCGCCCCGGCGCGCCCCGACAAAAGCGAGGGGCCCCCACCGACAGGCAGGGGCCCCTCAACCGATCAAACAGCTGCCCGATCAGGCGTCCATCAGGTCACAGACGAAGATCAGCGTCTCGCCCGGGGCGATCGCACGGCCCGCACCCTGGTCACCGTAGGCCAGGTGCGCCGGGATCGTCAGCTTGCGACGGCCGCCCACCTTCATGCCCTGGACACCCTGGTCCCAGCCCTTGATGACCTGGCCGACACCCAGCTGGAACTGCAGCGCGCTGCCGCGGTTCCACGACGCGTCGAACTCCTCACCGGTGGAGAAGGCCACGCCCACGTAGTGGACCTTGACGAAGGCGCCGACCTTGGCCTCGGCACCCTCGCCCACCCAGATGTCCTCGATCACCAGGTCGGTGGGAACCGGACCCTCGGGGAAATCGATCTCGGGCTTCTCGAGCTTGTCGCTCACGGAACTGCTCCTCAAACTTACGAACCGGTCAACCGGGACAGTCTTACATCACCGCGAGGATGTCGAGGCTGAAGACCAGCGTCGACTTAGCCGGAATGGACCCCTTCTCCTCGTCCCCGAACGCCATGTCCGGCGGGATCACCAGCAGGATGCGGCTACCGACCTTCTTGCCGGTGATGCCCTCCTTCAGCCCCTTGACCGAAAGCTGCGACATCGGCCAGGTGACCGTCGTGTCCGTGGCGTACGTGCTCTCGAAGGTCTTGTCGTCCTTCCAGACCTTGCCGTTGAACTTCACCACGACGTTGTCGGTGTCCTTCACCGCCGCGCCGTCGCCCTCCAGGACATAGTTCGACACCAGCTTCGCCGGCGGCTCCACGTCCTTCGGAACGGACACGGAGACTTCCTTGCCGTCCGTGTTCGTACCGATCTTCGGCAGGGCCTTGTCGTCCTGCGCGACCTCCTTGCCCGTGGCCGAGACCGGAACCGTCGCACCCTTGACGATGTCCACGACGAAGACCAGCGTGGCGTTCGGCTTGATCTTCTCGCCCGAGCCCTGGGCCCCGTAACCCAGGTCCGGCGGGATCACCAGCTCGACACGACTGCCGACCTTCTGACCCTCGAGGCCCTGGTCCCAGCCCTTGATGACGGCACCCGCACCGATGGTCACATCGAACGGCTGGCCACGGTCGAAGCTCTGGTCGAACGGCTCCTTGCCGTCCCACACCTGGCCGAGGTAATTGACCTGGGCGATGTCGCCCTTCTTCAGCACAGGGCCCTTGCCCTCGCTGACGGTCACCACCTTCAGCTCCTTCGGCGGCGTGCCCTTACCCGTCGACAGGGTGGGCTTCTCCCCGAACTTGGCACCCTTCGTGATCGCGGGCGCCCCGTTCTTCATCTGGGCGGAGTCGGAGCCGCTGTCACCACACGCCGCTGTCGACAGCAGCAGAAGGGGTACGACAAGCAGGCCGGCAAGTCGGCGCACGTGTTCCTCAGATCTCAGACGGCAAGCGGTCGCCGCCACTCTAAGCCGTGACAAGGGCCCCGTACGAGACAGGTACGGGGCCCCACACGCGCCGAGGAGATCTACATCCCGGCGATCAGCTTCTCCACCCGGTCGTCCACCGACCGGAACGGGTCCTTGCACAGCACCGTCCGCTGCGCCTGGTCATTGAGCTTCAGGTGCACCCAGTCCACCGTGAAGTCCCGCCGCTGCTCCTGCGCCCGACGGATGAAATCACCACGCAGCCGCGCCCTCGTCGTCTGCGGGGGCACCGACTTGCCCTCGAAGATCTTCAGGTCGTTGCAGATCCGCGCCGCCTGCCCCTTGCGCTCCAGCAGGTAGTACAGACCACGCCGACGGTGGATGTCGTGGTACGCGAGGTCTATCTGAGCCACCCGCGGATTCGACATGGTCATGTTGTGCTTGCCCCGGTACCGCTCGATCAGCTGGTACTTCATCACCCAGTCGATCTCGGTCCCGATCCGATCCAGATCCTCCGCCTCGATCGCATCGAGGGTCCGGCCCCACAACTCCAGCACCTGCTCCACCACACCGGTACGGATCCCCCGGCGCTCGGCGAAGTCCACCGCCTTGTCGTAGTACTCCCGCTGGATCTCCAGCGCCGAAGCCTCCCGACCACTCGCCAGACGCACCTTGCGCTGACCCGTGATGTCGTGACTGACCTCACGGATCGCCCGGATCGGGTTCTCCAACGTCAGATCACGCATCACCGTGCCCGCCTCGATCATGCGCAGCACCAGATCGGTCGCACCGACCTTCAGCAACATCGTCGTCTCGGACATGTTCGAGTCCCCGACGATGACGTGCAGCCGACGGTAACGCTCCGCGTCCGCGTGCGGCTCGTCCCGCGTGTTGATGATCGGCCGGGACCGCGTCGTCGCGGAACTGACACCCTCCCAGATGTGCTCGGCCCGCTGACTCACGCAGTAGACCGCACCCCGAGGAGTCTGCAGCACCTTGCCCGCACCGCAGATCAACTGCCGCGTGACAAGGAACGGAATGAGGATGTCCGCCAAGCGGGAAAATTCCCCGTGCCGCGCCACCAGGTAGTTCTCGTGGCAGCCGTACGAGTTGCCCGCCGAGTCGGTGTTGTTCTTGAAGAGATAGACGTCGCCCGCGATTCCCTCCTCATGCAGGCGGCGCTCAGCGTCGACGAGCAGTCCTTCGAGAATGCGCTCGCCCGCCTTGTCGTGCGTGACCAGTTCGGTCACGTTGTCGCATTCGGGTGTCGCGTATTCCGGATGCGAACCCACGTCGAGGTACAGGCGGGCGCCGTTCCGCAGGAAGACATTGCTGCTGCGGCCCCATGACACAACACGGCGGAAGAGGTAGCGCGCCACTTCGTCAGGAGACAGTCGGCGCTGTCCCCTGAACGTGCACGTGACGCCGTACTCGTTCTCCAGCCCGAAAATGCGGCGGTCCATGACTGAACATTACGCCTTCTGCCCTCTTCTGAAACCGGGTTCGCCGGCGCGGTTCGATCAGTTTCCCCGGAAACCGCCCGCGAGCCGCCGTAAACACGCACGGGCCGGCCGGATACGCACGACACGACACCCGCGCATACCCGGCCGACCCCCGACGAAAACCCTCCCGAGCCTCAGCCCTGCCCGGCAGACACCCCCACCGCGGCCGAAGCCCCCGCCGAACCCGCCACCGCACGGCCACGCCCCCGCGCCGCGAGCACCCGCTGAGTGGCCATCAGGACCACCAGCGCGGCCGCCCCGCCCGCACTCGCCACACCGAAGCCCGCGGCCGTGCCACCCAGTTCCACCGCCGGACCCGCAACGGCAGTACCGATCGCCGCGCCGACCCCGAAGAACGTCACCAGCCACGAGAACGCCTCCGTCACCGTCCCCGCCGGAGCGTGCCGGTCCACCACGATGAACGCGCACGCGATCGCCGGAGCCAGGAACACCCCCGCGAGCGCCGTCAGCGCCGTCATCGCCACCGGACCGGGAACCACCATCAGCGGCAGGTAACACACCGCCAGCAACGCCACCAGCACCCGCAGCCGCCGCTCCGGCGCACCCGCCCACTGCCGGGCCCCGTACGCCACACCACCCACCAGCGCGCCCAGACCCAGCGCCGCCATCAGCCAGCCGTACACCGCCTGCCCGCCGTGACCGTCCGCATACGCCACCCCGGCCACCGTGATCGACCCCAGCGCCGTCCCCACGAAGAAGAACGCACCCAGCAACGCCAGCAGACCCCGCGAGCGCAGCGCCCCCAGCCAGTGCGCCTCGCGCGGCTCCGACCGCCACGCCCTCGACGGCTCGGAAACCACCACCGACAGCGCGCCCAGCACCCCGATCGCATTGAGCGCCACCAACGCCCCGGCCGGGGACCACAACGCCACGAACAGCGTCACCAGCAGCGGACCGACCGTGAACATGACCTCCTGGGCCACCGCGTCCATCGCGTACGCCCGGTGCACCCGCTCCTCACGGCCGCCCAGCACGCCCGGCCACAGCGCCCGCAGCCCGCCCTCCAGCGGCGGCGTGAAGAGCCCCGCGATCACGACGGCGGCGTACGCCGCCACCGCCGACCCGGTGCCCGCCAGCGCGAGCCACACCATGCCCAGCGCGGAGACCAGCGCCGCCGGCAGCTGCACCCGCGGCTGCCCGTACAGGTCCACCGCACGCCCCAGCAGCGGCTGACCCACCGCGTTCGCCACCCCGTACGCGGCGGCCAGCGCCCCCGCCAGGCTGTAGCTGCCGCCCTCGGCCCGGGTGAACAGCACGATCGCGATCGGCGCGGTCGCGTTCGGCAGCCGCCCCACCAGCGTGCCCACCAGCAGCCTCGCGGCGTGCCGGGTCCTGAGCAGCTCCGCGTATCCCGCGGCCATGTCCGCCCCCTTCCGCCCGGACCACCGCCGGGGTAATACGTATAACGTGACTCGTCATACGTACCATGGCCACAGTCCACGGGTCCACCCAGCGGACACCACACCCACCTCCGACCACGCACAACGGGAGCCCCCTGTGACGAGACCCACCAGCCGGGACGTCGCCACCGCCGCCGGGGTCTCCCAGGCCACCGTCTCCCTCGTACTCGGCGACAAATGGCGCGGCCGCGTCTCCGAACGCACCGCCGACCTCGTCCGCCAAGCCGCCACCACCCTCGGCTACCGCCCCAACCTCGCCGCCCGCAACCTCCGCCTCGGCACCACCCGCACCGCCCTCCTCGTCGTCCCCGCCCTCACCAACGAATTCTTCGCCCGCGTCTACACCGGCGCCGCCCGCATCGCCGCCGAACACGGCTTCGGCGTCGTCCTCTACCCCTCCCCCGACGGCACCGGCCCCGCCCGCGACCCCTTCGCCTCCGCCCGAGCCGCCCTCGACGGAGTCATCGCCTCCTCCATGGCCGCCGACGCCCTCCACGCCATCGGCGGCACCGACCTCCCCCTCGTCATGCTCGACAGCGACCCCACAGCCGGAGGCTCCGCCCACGTCAACCTCGCCATCGCCGACGGCATGCGCCAAATCACCCAACACCTCCTCGCCCTCGGCCACCGCCGCTTCCTCCACCTCGCCTCCGCCATCGACACCTGGACCTTCGAAGTCCGCGCCGAAGCCCTCACCACCCACCTCGGCCCCCACACCGAACTGCGCACCGTCCGCGCCCCCCTCAGCGTCGACGGCGCCCGCACCGCCATGGAAACCGCCCTCGCGGCACCCGGAACCCGCCCCACCGCGATCATCTGCGACGACGACATCCTCGCCGCCGGCGCCTGCAAAGCCGCCCGCCGCCTCGGCCTGCGCATCCCCGACGACCTCTCCGTCACCGGCTTCGACGACCTCGCCCTCGCCACCGCCGTCGAACCCGAACTCACCACCGTCCACCTCCCCGCCGAACGCATCGGCGAACAAGGCATGACCGCCCTCCTCGCCGTCCTCGAAGGCACCCCCTGGACCGCCCCCGACATCCCCGTCACCCTCATCCCCCGCGACTCCACCGGCCCCGCCCCCACCCCCTGACACGACAAAGCCCCGGCCCGCCCTACTGGGCGAACCGGGGCCATCACCGAACCGGGAAACCTACTCCGCTTCGTCCTCCGGAGCCTCTTCATTCGACACGGCATCCGCCTGCGCGGCCGCCGGCACATTCGCCTCCAGCAACCGCGCCAACTGCCTGCCACGGATCCGCTTGAACTTCCGCTGCTGCGCCCGCGTCCGGTCCAGCACCGCCACCTCGAGCCGCTCGGCCGGAATCGTCTTGTCCGCGGCATTGGCCTGGCTCGACAACGCCTGCACCGCCAGCTTCAGCGCCTCCGACAGGGTCATCCCGTCCTGGTGACGCTGATCGAGGAACGTACTGATCTGCTCGGCATTGCCACCGACCGCGACCGAACCGTGCTCGTCCACGATCGAACCGTCATGCGGAAGCCGATAGATCTGATCCCCGGCAGCCGTCGCACCGACCTCGGCGACGACCAACTCCACCTCGTACGGCTTCTCCCCGGCACTGGAGAAGATCGTGCCGAGCGTCTGCGCGTACACGTTCGCCAGCCCACGGGCCGTCACATCGTCACGGTCGTAGGTGTACCCACGCAGATCCGCGTACCGCACACCACCGATCCGCAGGTTCTCGTACTCGTTGTACTTGCCGGCGGCCGCGAAGCCGATCCGGTCATAGATCTCGCTGAACTTGTGCAGCGCACGGGACGGGTTCTCGCCGACGAACACGATGCCGTCGGCGTACTGCAGCACGACAAGGCTGCGACCGCGGGCGATGCCCTTCCGGGCGTATTCCGCCCGGTCGGCCATGGCCTGCTGGGGTGACACATAGAACGGAGTCGACACCGGCTGTCCGTCCCTTTCTTCTGGGCTCCTACGGAACGACGGATGGTCAGAGCAGGGCGGCGCGCGGGCCGTCGGGCTGCTCCAGCCGACGGTTGGTGACCGTACGGGCCAGCTCCTGCGACTGGTCGTCGGTCAGCCTGCGGAATCCCTCGTCCGTGATCACGGTGACGATCGGATAGATGTGGCGGTACAGGTCCGGCCCACCGGTCGCCGAGTCGTCGTCAGCCGCGTCGTACAGCGCCTGCACGACCAGCGTGGTGGCCTGCTCCTCCGTCAGATCCGGGCGGAAGAGCTTCTTCATCGAACCTCGGGCGAAGATCGAACCCGAACCGGTGGCGGCGTAACCGTGCTCCTCGGAGCGGCCGCCGGTCACGTCGTAGGAGAAGATCCGGCCCTTCTCCTTGGCCTCGTCGTACCCGGCGAAGAGCGGCACGACGGCCAGCCCCTGCATCGCCATGCCCAGATTGCTCCGGATCATGGTCGACAGCCGGTTCGCCTTACCCTCCAGGCTGAGGGTCGTCCCCTCCACCTTCTCGAAGTGCTCCAGCTCCAGCTGGAACAGCTTCACCATCTCCACGGCCAGGCCGGCCGTACCGGCGATGCCGACCGCGGAGTACTCGTCGGCCGGGAACACCTTCTCGATGTCCCGCTGCGCGATCATGTTCCCCATGGTCGCCCGCCGGTCACCGGCGAGCACCACTCCGCCGGGGAAGGTGGCCGCGACGATGGTCGTCCCGTGCGGCGCCTCGATCACGCCTTCCGGCAGCTTGCGGTTGCCGGGCAGCATCTCGGGCGAGTGCGCACCCAGGAAGTCCATGAAGGACGACGACCCCGGCGTCAGGAAGGCTGCCGGTAGACGCCCTGTGCTACGAGTGTTGGGTTCCACAGGTGTCCCTCCAGATATTCGGCTGCCCGACGAATGCGGTCGGGATTCTCCTTCAACAGGCCAAGGCCCACGTTGCAATTGAAGCAAAGTACGCCACGGACCCTACCCGTCTTGTGGCAGTGATCCACATGCACGGCCGGAGCCCGAAGGCAGAGACAGCAGAGGCCTCCCTGAGCTGCGATCATCTGATCTCGCTCGGCCTCAGTGATTCCGTACTTGCGCTTCAGGTGCCCCGCGCGGTTTCGGGGCTTGCGACACGCCTTGCATCGCGTCGCAAAACCATCAGGGGCGCTCTTCCGCCGATGCCATTCACTGTGCGGCTTGATCTCGCCGCACGTCCGGCAGAGCTTGTGCCCGTCCGGAACATCGACCTTCTCGCGCACAGTCTTGCCCTCTGCGGCCCGACGGGCCCGGTAACGCTCTGCGCAGTACTCGGAGACGCACTTGCGACACCGCGTCTGGAGCCCGTCGGGACGGTTCCGATCCGCTGCGAACGAGTCGGGCGCGAGCACCTCAAGGCAACGTCGGCACTGTCGCCCACTCTGCGAATCGGACATTTAGCTCATTCGCCACCTTTCTGCACAAATGAGCGCACGAAGTCCTCTGCGTTCTCCTCCAAGACATCGTCGATTTCGTCCAGAACGGAGTCGACGTCGTCGGAGAGCTTCTCCTGGCGCTCCTTGAGGTCGGTCGATTCTTCGACCGCGGCCTCCTCGACCTCCTCGGTCGAGCGCTGCGCCTTCTGCTGTCCGCCGCCGGTGTCCTTGGTCGCCATGTCTACCTCACCCCGCTCGGTTCGCACGCTCATGTCGAGAGACCCCGGGATTCGGGATCTCTCAAGATCAGACCCTACGTCGGACCCTACAAGGAGGGTCCGACATTCGTCCCCGCACTTTCATAACGTCCGGCTGATTTCATGATTCCCGGACCGGGGCCCTTTCAGGCCTCGAAGGCACCGCTCACTGTCCCGAAAGCACCCGCACCAGGTCCTCCGCCGTGCGGCAGCGGTCCAGGAGCTCCTTGACGTGGTTCCGGGTCCCCCGGAGGGGTTCCAGGGTCGGGACCCGCTGGAGCGAGTCGCGGCCCGGGAGGTCGAAGATCACCGAGTCCCAGGAGGCGGCCGCCACGTCGTCCGCGTACTGCTCCAGGCAGCGGCCGCGGAAGTACGCCCGGGTGTCCTCCGGCGGCTTGCTCTGGGCCCGCTCCACCGCCGGCTCTTCCACCAGCCGCTTCATCTTGCCGCGGGCCACCAGGCGGTTGTACAGGCCCTTCTCCGGCCGTACGTCCGAGTACTGGAGGTCCACCAGGTGCAGCCGCGCCGCGTCCCAGCCCAGGCCGTCACGGCGCCGGTAGCCCTCGAGGATCTCCCGCTTGGCGATCCAGTCCAGCTCCCCCGACAGGCTCATCGGGTCGGTCTCCAGCCGGCCCAGGACGTCCTCCCAGCGGGCCAGGACGTCCTTGGTCTGCTCGTCCGCGTCGGACCCGTAGCGCTCGTCCACGTACTTCCTGGCCAGCTCGAAGTACTCCATCTGGAGTTGTACGGCGGTCAGGGTCCGTCCGCTGCGCAGCGTGATGAGGTGCTGGAGGTCCGGGTCGTGCGAGACCTGGTGGAGGGTGCGTACGGGCTGGTCGACGGCGAGGTCGACGTTGATGAACGCGTCCTCGATCATCCCGAGGACCAGCGAGGTCGTGCCGAGCTTCAGGTAGGTGGAGATCTCGGAGAGGTTGGCGTCTCCGATGATCACGTGGAGCCGGCGGTACTTCTCGGCGTCGGAGTGGGGTTCGTCCCTGGTGTTGATGATGGGGCGCTTGAGGGTGGTCTCCAGGCCGACCTCGACCTCGAAGTAGTCCGCTCGCTGGCTGATCTGGAAGCCGTGCTCGCGGCCGTCCTGGCCGATGCCGATGCGTCCCGCGCCGGTGACGACCTGGCGGGAGACGAAGAAGGGGGTCAGGTGGCGCACGATGTCCGAGAAGGGGGTTTCCCGCTTCATCAGGTAGTTCTCGTGCGTGCCGTAGGAGGCGCCCTTGTTGTCGGTGTTGTTCTTGTAGAGGTGGATCGGCTGGGCGCCGGGCAGCTGGGCGGCTCGTACGGCGGCCTCGGCCATGATCCGCTCGCCGGCCTTGTCCCAGAGGACGGCGTCGAGCGGGTTGGTGACCTCCGGGGAGCTGTATTCGGGGTGTGCGTGGTCGACGTAGAGCCGTGCGCCGTTGGTGAGGATGACGTTGGCGAGGCCGATGTCCTCGTCGGTGAGCTGGCTGTTGTCCGCGGCCTCGCGGGCGAGGTCGAAGCCCCGGGCGTCCCGCAGCGGATTCTCCTCCTCGAAGTCCCAGCGGGCGCGGCGCGCCCGGTGCATCGCCGCCGCGTAGGCGTTGACGATCTGGGACGAGGTGAGCATGGCATTGGCGTTCGGGTGGCCCGGGACGGAGATCCCGTACTCCGTCTCGATCCCCATTACTCGCCGTACGGTCATGCGGCCCTCCTTGCCCGGCGGCGCTCCCCTTTCGGGAGCGGCGCTCAAGTACCGCTGGTGCTCCGGTGCGCGTGCCTGTGCCTGTTCCTGTGCGGTGCCCGTCCCCGCACTGCGCGTCCGGCGGCGGTACGGAAGAGCCTAGAACCACTTCGCGCTCGTGGGGAGATCATTTCCGTCATTGAATGTGCCTCGTCGTCGGCTGAAAAGCGGCCGGTAAAGCAGTCGGCTGCGGATGCCCTTGGAGGGCATCCGCAGCCGCTCCGCTTGTCAGAGGTACTGACCGGTGTTTGCCACCGTGTCGATGGAGCGTCCGGTGTCCGCGCCTTGCTTTCCGGTGACGAGGGTGCGGATGAATACGATCCGCTCGCCCTTCTTTCCGGAGATTCGGGCCCAGTCGTCCGGGTTGGTGGTGTTGGGCAGGTCCTCGTTCTCCTTGAACTCGTCCACGCATGCCTGGAGGAGGTGGGAGACGCGGAGGCCCTTCTGGTTGTGTTCGAGGAAGGCCTTGATGGCCATCTTCTTGGCTCGGTCGACGATGTTTTGGATCATGGCGCCCGAGTTGAAGTCCTTGAAGTAGAGGACTTCCTTGTCGCCGTTGGCGTACGTGACCTCGAGGAAGCGGTTCTCCTCGGTTTCGGCGTACATCTGCTCGACGACGGTCTGGATCATGCTGTGGACGGTGCCGGCCGGGGAGCCCTGGTGTTCGGACAGGTCGTCCGTGTGCAGGGGCAGCGAGGCCTTGAGGTACTTGGCGAAGATGTCCTTCGCGGCTTCTGCGTCCGGGCGCTCGATCTTGATCTTCACGTCGAGGCGGCCGGGGCGCAGGATGGCCGGGTCGATCATGTCTTCGCGGTTGGAGGCGCCGATGACGATGACGTTCTCCAGGCCTTCCACGCCGTCGATCTCGGCGAGCAGCTGGGGGACGATGGTGTTCTCGACGTCCGAGCTGACTCCGGATCCGCGGGTGCGGAAGAGGGATTCCATCTCGTCGAAGAAGACGATGACGGGGGTGCCCTCACTGGCCTTCTCGCGGGCACGCTGGAAGACGAGGCGGATGTGCCGCTCGGTCTCGCCGACGTACTTGTTGAGGAGTTCGGGTCCCTTGATGTTCAGGAAGTAGGACTTTCCTGCTGCCTGTCCGGTCACTTCGGCGACCTTCTTGGCAAGGGAGTTGGCGACGGCCTTGGCGATGAGCGTCTTGCCGCAGCCGGGCGGGCCGTAGAGCAGGATGCCCTTGGGGGGCCGCAGTTCGTGTTCCTTGAAGAGGTCGGGGTAGAGGTACGGGAGCTCGACGGCGTCGCGGATCAGCTCGATCTGGTCGCCCAGGCCGCCGATCTTGTCGTAGTCGATGTCGGGGACCTCTTCGAGGACGAGGTCTTCGACCTCGCTCTTGGGGACGACCTCGTAGACGTAGCCGGAGCGGGGTTCGAGCAGGAGGGCGTCGCCGGGGCGGATGGTGATGTCCAGGAGCGGCTCGGCGAGCCTCACCACCCTTTCCTCGTCGGTGTGCCCGACGACCAGGGCGCGCTCGCCGTCCTCGAGGATTTCCTTGAGGGTGACGATGTCCCCGGCCCGCTCGTATTCCATGGCCTCGACCACGTTGAGCGCTTCGTTGAGCATGACCTCTTGGCCGCGCCGGAGGTCTTCCGGGTCGACGCTGGGGCTGACGTTCACGCGGAGCTTTCGGCCTCCGGTGAAGATGTCGACGGTGCCGTCCTCGTTGGCTTGCAGGAAGACACCGAAGCCTGCCGGCGGCTGTGCGAGCCGGTCGACTTCTTCCTTGAGGGCCACGATCTGGTCGCGGGCCTCACGGAGGGTATTCGCCAGTCGTTCGTTCTGTGCGGAGACGCCGGCCAGATTTGTCTGAAGCTCGACGATCCGCTCTTCGAGAATCCTCGTGTGTCGCGGAGAGTCGGCGAGCTTGCGGCGCAGGACGGCGATTTCCTGCTCGAGATAGGCAACCTGGCCGGCGGGGTCCTCAGACCCTCGCGCGGGCCGGATGCCGCGGTTGATGTCGTCGTCGTGGGCTGCCACGGTCCTCACCTCCTCCAAGGGGAGCTGGACGCTTCCTGACCCTACCTGGGCTGGTGGTGATTGAAACCCCTAGATCACAAAGACGGTAGAGGCGTGTCCGATCTTCACCCTTGCGTACTCCCTCACGCCAAGGAAATACCCACCCATCAACATCTGAAAGCGGCCGGTTGTAAGGTCGAACTGTTCAACACCCGTCAGGGCCCGCGCGACTTGCCGCGAGTTGTGACCGGGATGGATCACTCAGGGCAGGGAACGGCAGGGGATATGACCGTGCAGCAGGAGGCTTCGACGGGTCTCGTCGGCGAGTCCGGCGAGCCGCTTGAGGTCTGGATCGACCAGGACCTCTGCACCGGGGACGGCATCTGCGCGCAGTACGCGCCGGAGGTGTTCGAGCTGGACATCGACGGTCTGGCGTATGTGAAGGGCGCGGACGACGAGCTGCTTCAGGAGGCGGGGGCGACGACTCCGGTTCCGTTGACGCTGCTGCGGGACGTGGTCGATTCGGCGAAGGAATGTCCGGGTGACTGCATTCACGTGAGGCGCGTTGCGGACGGGGTGGAGGTCTTCGGTCCGGACGCGGAGTGAGGCTTCAAACACTCCTGGCGGCTGAGTCCGTCAGCTCCTGGCGGAATTTTCCGTCGCTCCAGCGCCACTTGGCGAGCTGGTTGAGGTCGGGGCTGTAGCGCGGGACGTCGGGTGAGGAGTAGCCGAGGAGGCGTGCGGTGACGGCTCCGTCGCGCACGGTGAGGTCGGTGGCGGTCTGTCGTCGGGTGGCTTCGAGCAGGGTGGCGACGATGCGGGGGCGGGCGCCGGCGGTGCGGTCCTGGACGAGTACGTAGATGGCGTGGGGTGGGGTGCCGGATCCGGCGTCGCAGCGGACGGCGGCGACGGTTTCGGGGCGGCCGTCGCCGTCGAGGTCGCCTTGGGCGGTGGCGGTGACGGCCTGCGGGGCGCCTTTGCAGTCGAGGGGGTAGGTGATCCCCGCCGGGTCTGGGGCGCCGGCCTGGGGGCCTTCGGCGGGCTGGGCGGAGACTCCGGTGGCCGGTTGTACGAGTCCCGCGCCGGCTATGACGGCGGCCATGGCGGATGCGGTGGCGATCCAGTGGACGGGCCTGGTGCGAGTGTGTCCCAGTTCCGGCTCGGCGGGGCTGTGCAGCACGCGGGGTGTCTCCTGTGCGAGGGATGACGGGGAGCCAGCATCGTGCCATACGTCACACGATGGTGGAACCGCCGGGTCCGGTCCGGCGGGAGCGTTTCATCCGACAACGAAAAGGCGCTGTGGCGCAGTTCCCGGGGTGGGTGGGGAACTGCGCCACAGCGCCGATGTGTTGAACGAGCGGTGCGGTTACGCGGAGCGGTCGCTGCCGGGTCCCTCGTAGTCCTCGCCGTAGGCGCCCTTGGCGGGGCGGCGGCGGCGCATGGGGGGTTCGACGCCGTCCGCGAGGCGGCGGGCGGTGACGAGGAAGCCGGTGTGGCCGATCATCCGGTGGTCGGGTCGGACGGCGAGGCCCTCGACGTGCCAGTTGCGGATCATCGATTCCCAGGGCTGCGGTTCGGCGAAGCAGCCGATCTCGCGGATGGATTCGACGGTCTTGGACAACTGGGTGGTGGTGGCCACGTAGCAGCAGAGGATGCCGCCGGGGACGAGTGCCTTGGAGACGGCCTCGAGGCATTCCCAGGGGGCGAGCATGTCGAGGATGACGCGGTCGACGTCGGTGTCGGACAGGTTGTCCTGGAGGTCGCCTACGGTCAGCTGCCACGCGGGGTGGGGGCCGCCGAAGTAGCGCTCGACGTTGGCGGTGGCGATTTCGGCGAAGTCCGCGCGGCGCTCGTAGCTGTGGAGCATGCCCTGGTCGCCGATGGCGCGCAGCAGGAAGCTGCTCAGGGAGCCGGAGCCGACGCCTGCTTCCACGACGCGGGCGCCGGGGAAGATGTCGGCGAAGGCCAGGATCTGGCCGGCGTCCTTGGGGTAGACCACGGCGGCGCCGCGGGGCATGGACAGGACATAGTCGGGGAGCAGGGGGCGCAGCGCGAGGTACGCGACGTTTCCCGTGGTACGGACAACACTGCCCTCGGGGGAGCCGATCAGCTCGTCGTGCGGGAAGGAACCCTTGTGGGTGTGGAAATTCTTCCCGGCTTCGAGCGTGAACGTGTAGTGGCGGCCCTTGGGGTCGGTGAGCTGAACCTGGTCCCCGACCTCGAAGGGCCCGCGTCGGCGGGCGGCACCGGTCGGTTCGGACATGTGACCAGTGTATTGGCTTCAGGACTGGGGCCGTGCCATGGCCTTCACGAAGGCTTTTTCGACGTCGAGGGTGGAGAGGACGCCGTAGATCTCGCCGGTGGGTTCGAGAACGAGGTATTCGGTGGCGGGGGTGGCGCGGAGGTGGTCGAGGAGTTCTTCGCCGGTGAGGTCCGCGGAAACCTTCATGCCGTCGGTGAGGTCTTGGGCGAGGGTGCTGACGGCGACCCAGGGGCGGCGGTGTTCGGGGACGGAGGCGATGGCGCTTTCGCGGACGATAGCGGTGGGGTCTCCGTGGCCGTCGACGACGACGAGGGCGCGGGCGCCGGCTTCGTTGGCGCGGCGGAGGGCTTCGGAGAGGGGGGTGGCGTTCTCGACGGGGATGGCGCGGCGGGTGAGGGCGCGGGCGCGGAGTTCGGGGAGGTGTTCGCGCAGGCGGGCCATGCGGAGGCTGTTGCCGGCGCCGGTCCAGATGATGGCGGCGAGGATCGCGGCGAGGAGTGCGTCCATGACGGTGTCCATGCCGCCGATGTCGTCGGTGCGGTTGCCGAGGAGTCCGGTGTGGGTGAGGAGCGGCAGGCCGAGGAGGACGGCGACGGCGAGGGCGCGGCCGATCCAGGCGGCGGCGATGGTGCCGGTCATGGGTTTGCCGGTGATGCCCCAGATGACGGCGCGGAGCATGCGGCCGCCGTCGAGGGGGAGGCCGGGGAGCAGGTTGAAGGCGGCGACGAGGAGGTTGGAGATCATCAGGCCGGCGAGGAGGACGCCGGGGACGGTGGCCGGGTCGACGGCTTTCATGCCGAGGTAGAAGGCTCCGGCGAGGAGGAGGGAGAGGAGGGGGCCGACGAAGGCGAGGACGAATTCGCGGCCGGGGGTCTCGGATTCCTTCTCGATTTCGGAGACTCCGCCGAAGAATTGGAGCTGGATGCGGCGGACGGGGAGTTTGAAGCGGAGGGCGGCGACGGTGTGGGCGAGTTCGTGGACGAGGACGGAGGCGTAGAAGGCGACGGCGAAGAAGAGGGAGACGAGGTAGCGGACCGGTCCGAGGTCGGGCAGGACGCGGTCGAGTTGGTCGCCGAAGACCCAGGTGATGAGGGCGGCTACGAGGAACCAGCTGGGCGAGACGTAGACGGGCACGCCGAAGGGGCGGCCCATGAGGATTCCGCCGCCCGGTCCTGAGCGCCGGTTCGCGCGCTCGCCGGTTTCGTCGGTGTCTGTCACGGCTGTCCTTCGGTCCTGGGGGTCCCCCCGGACGGAGTCTGGGGGATTGGTGTTTCCAGTGTGGTGCGGTGGTGCTTTCGGTGGGGGTGTAGCGGGTTGTGATGCTCTGATCATGCAGTGCGAGGGGGTCTGTCGTCGATGGTATGGCGTGGGCTGTCGGTGGTGGGTCGTAGGGTTTTGTGCATGACGACGAGCTCGGGTGCCGTGCCAGGTGCCGCTGATGCGGAAGGTGCCGCGGGTGCCGCTGCGGACATCACTGTGGGTGGCGGGGCGGATGCCGCCGCGGTGCGGGCCGCTGTGGCGCCTTCTTCGCTTTCTCCTTCGCGGGCGAGCGATTTCATGCGGTGCCCGCTGTTGTACCGGTTTCGGGTGATCGACAAGTTGCCGGAGAAGCCGAGTGCGGCGGCCACGCGCGGGACGCTGGTGCACGCGGTGTTGGAGCGGCTCTTCGATCATCCTGCGGCGGAGCGTACGGCGCCGGCGGCGAAGGCGTTGATTCCGGGGCAGTGGGAGCGGTTGCTGGAGTCGAAGCCGGAGCTGGCGGAGTTGTTCCCGGAGGGTGATGAGGGGGCGGGGCTGGCGCAGTGGCTGACGGAGGCCGAGGCACTGGTGGACCGTTGGTTCACGTTGGAGGATCCGACGCGGCTGGAGCCGGTGGAGCGGGAGTTCTTCGTGGAGACGGAGCTGGAGTCGGGGCTGCGGTTGCGGGGGATCATCGACCGGGTGGACGTGGCGCCGACGGGTGAGGTGCGGATCGTCGACTACAAGACGGGCAAGGCGCCGCGGCCGGAGTATGCCGAGGGTGCGCTGTTCCAGATGAAGTTCTACGCGTTGGTGGTGTGGCGGCTGAAGCAGGTCGTGCCGCGGCGGCTGCAGCTGGTGTACCTGGGCAGTGGTGAGGTGCTGACGTACGACCCGGTGGTGGAGGATCTGGAGCGGGTGGAGCGCAAGCTGCACGCGTTGTGGGAGGCGATCCGGGAGGCGACGGAGTCGGGTGACTGGCGGCCACGGCCGACGAAGCTGTGCGGCTGGTGTGATCATCAGGCGGTGTGTCCCGAGTTCGGGGGTACTCCCCCGGCCTATCCTCTGATGATCACTCCGCGCCCTGGTGGCGCCTCCCAGGGGTGGCCGGCGGAAGATTCCTGATCGCCGGGTCAGGGCAGAATGGGCGGCGTCCGTTGAAGCCGTACGAATACGAGGTAGACCCCGTGGCGATCCGCGTCCTTCTGGTCGACGACCAGCCGCTGCTGCGCACCGGCTTCAGGATGATCCTGGAGGCCGAAGAGGACCTCGCGGTGGTCGGTGAGGCCGGGGACGGTCTGCAGGCGCTGGACCAGGTGCGGGCGCTCCAGCCGGACGTGGTGTTGATGGACATCCGGATGCCGCGGATGGACGGGGTGGAGGCGACCCGGCAGATCACGGGTCCGGGTCGGGACGGTCCGGCGAAGGTGTTGGTGCTGACCACGTTCGATCTGGACGAGTACGTGGTGGAGGCGCTGCGGGCGGGGGCGAGCGGGTTCCTGCTGAAGGACGCGCCGGCCAATGAGCTGGTGCAGGCGATCCGGGTGGTCGCGGGGGGCGAGGCGATGCTCGCGCCGAGCATCACGCGGCGGCTGCTGGACAAGTACGCGGGTCACTTGCCGTCGGGTGAGGAGAGCGTGCCGGACACCCTGGGTACGTTGACCGAGCGGGAGGTCGAGGTGCTGAAGCTGGTGGCGCGTGGGTTGTCGAACGCGGAGATCGCGGCGGACCTGTTCGTGAGCGAGACGACGGTGAAGACGCATGTGGGGCACGTGCTGACGAAGCTTGGGCTGCGGGACCGGGTGCAGGCGGCCGTGTACGCGTACGAGAGCGGTCTGGTGCGGCCGGGCGCGAGCCAGTAGGGCCCCGGACACCGCGAACGGGCCGGCAGCCGCGTCGTGCGGCTGCCGGCC
>NZ_JBHWJY010000067.1:14697-47809 GCF_042731135.1 Streptomyces sp. NPDC059874 | reverse complement strand
ACGTCCAGTACGAGGGCTTCCGCCCGGCACGCCGAGAGCACGCACCAGACGCCGCGGGGCCGCCCTTCGGGCGACGACGGGAATTTGACGACAGGGCCTAGGTCCGGACGTTCGGCGGGCAGCCACTGGCGTCGAAAACGGAGCACTCCGACCACCCGATGAGGGTGCCGGCGCCGTCACCGTCGGGGTCGGGGTCGGGGTGGCCGCGGCGGCCATCGCCGGGCTCCGTGTCTGATTCGCCGCGGGGTGGGTCGAAGATGCCGCCGCCCGGCTCGTGGTCGGTGTCCGCGCCGACGTTGCAGCCGCCGTTGCGGCGGCAGTACGTCTCGTCGATGGCGGAGCCGCCACCGTCGCCCCATGCCTCGGAGGGGTCGATCAGACGGCCGTTGCCGTCGGCGACGAGGTTCACCACCGAGGCCGGGGCCGGGGACGTGGCCGACGCGGAGGCAGGCAGCGCGACGGCTCCGGAGACGACGGCTGCCGAGGTGAGGGCCATCGCCCAGCGGGCGATCCGCCGCCTGGTGCGGACGGCCGGGGTGAGGAGGTCGTAGACCATGAGTGCTCCTTGAAACGTGTGCGTCCGGCGCAGGGGCGGCCGGATCCGTGTCTCAAGTAGGCGCGAGCGCGACGGTCGTGTCAGGCCACAGGAAGACGTGACTTGACGGAGCGCGAAAGCCCCTACCTGGCGGGAAAACCGCAGGTAGGGGGCTGTTGGCGGCTAGCCGCGTACCAGGAGGAGTGCGCCCGCGAGGACGACGCCGAGGGCCACGGCAAGAGCCCCGTGGGTCAGGCGGTGGGCGCGCAGGACGGGCAGGAAGCGGTCGACGGCGTACCGGCCGGGGCCGGTGAGGGCGAGGGCCGCGGCGCCGGCCGTCAGGAGGAGTTCGTACTCGATGCCCTGCGGGGCGAAGAAGGATCCGGCGCCGTGGACGGCGATGGCGTTGATGAGGGTGCCGACGACGGCCGCCCCGGCGAGCGGGGTGAGCAGTCCGACGGCGAGGCCGAGGCCGCCGAGGGTCTCGGTCAGACCCGCGAGGACGGCCATGGCGTCGCCGGCGGGGTAGCCGCTGGCGGTGAAGAACCGGCCGGTGCCGCCGATGCCGCCGCCCCCGAACCAGCCGAAGAGCTTCTGGGAGCCGTGGGCGGCCATGGTCAGCCCGAGGACGAGGCGCAGGATCAGCAGGCCGACGTCGTGGCCGGGGGTGGAGAGGGCCGCGGGAAGGGCGGCGGGCGCAGTGGCGGCGGAGGGCTTCACGGCGGTGGCGGAGGGGCTGGTCATGGGGGGATCCTTCCGATGGGGCAGGTCGTTCAAATTCGAACCTCGGACGCAGACCCTAGCCCAGTGATTCAAATTCGAACAACCCGTGTAGGGTGGGGCCATGGCTGAGACGAGATGGCTGGACGACCGCGAGATGCGGGCCTGGAGCGGGTTCCTGGCCGCGTCCGCCCTGGTGAACCGCCGCCTGGACCAGCAGCTCAAGGACGACTCCGGGCTCTCGCACCCGCAGTACGAGATCCTCGTGCGACTCGCCGCGGCCCCCGGCCGCGAGCTGCGGATGACCGAGCTCGCCAATGGCCTGATCAATTCCAAGAGCGGACTGACCTACCAGGTCACCCAGATGGAGAAAGCGGGCCTGGTCCGACGCCGCAGCTGCCCCTCCGACGTCCGCGGGGTGTTCGCCGTCCTCACCGACGCGGGCGCCGCCAAGCTGGACGAGGCCGCGCCCGGCCACGTGGCGACGGTCCGGGAGATCCTCGTGGACGTCCTGACGCCGGCCCAGCTGGACGCGCTCGCCGACGGCCTGGGCGAGGTCGGCCGCCGGCTGCGCGCACAGGGTGCGTAGCCGGCCTTCGGTAGCGGGGGCCGCCGTCGGGGTATAAGGGGCGTCATGGACACAAAGGCCTGGCTCACGCTGGCCGCGGTCTTCGCGGTCGGGCTCGCGATCGCCGCGGCCGTGCTGCTCGTGCGCGTCTTCAAGGCCCGCCGGCTGCTGCTCGACTCGGGGATCCCGCTGCGCGACAAGGCCCTCTTCTGGGTCGCCGTGGTGTACACGATCTCGCCCGTGGACCTGATCCCGGACCCGGTGTACCTCGACGACATCGGGGTCCTGCTGCTGGCCCTGCGCTCCCTGCACGCGGCGGCCGCCGCGGCCCGCCCGACCAAGGAGCCCGGCGCCGCGTGAGGGCCTACGGCAACCGGTCCGCGGCCACTGCGAGGACCCACGGGGCGCCGCGCCGGCGCCCGGGCCTGGACAGCCTCCCCCGAGCCCGCAGCCGCGGTCAGCGCACGCCCCGGGTGCGGAACTGGACGCTGATCCGGGGCCCCACGGCCCGCGCCGACTTGGGGACGGCGTGTTCCATGGTGCGCTGGCAGGAGCCTCCCATGACGACGAGGTCGCCGTGCCCGAGCGGCAGCCGCAGCAGGGTGGGCCCGCCGTCGCGGGGGCGCAGCGCCAGGTCGCGGGGGTCGCCGACGGAGAGGATGGCGACCATCGTGTCCTCGGTCGCGGAGCGGCCGTTGCGGTCCCCGTGCCAGGCGACGCTGTCGCGGCCGTCGCGGTACAGGCACAGCCCGGCGGTGGCGAAGGGCTCGCCGAGTTCGGCCGCGTAGTGGCTGGTGAGCGTGTCGCGGGCCTCGGTGAGCGTGGGGTGCGGGAGGGGCTCGCCCTCCGCGTAGAAGGCGAGCAGCCGGGGCACCTCCACCTCACGCTCGTACATCTGCCGCCGCTCCGCGTGCCAGGGCACGTCGGCGGCCAGCCGTTCGAAGAGCGCGTCGGCTCCGCTGAGCCAGCCGGGTAGGTGGTCGACCCACGCTCCGGCTCCGAGCCCGGTCCGCCGCAGGCCGTCCAGGGAGCCGAGCAGGATGTCGTCGCCCTGGTCGAAGAGGGAGCCCTGAAGGCCTTGGACTGCGCACATGCCCCCAGCCTAACCCCAGGAACCGAACACGTGCACGAATATGCCACCTCGGCCACGTCGGGCCAATTGGTCCAGACCTATTGACGGCGACGCATCCGGAAGATTAGGTTCCCGGTCACGAGCCGGCGATGACCCCAACTTCCCCCGCCCGCACCGGTGTTGCCGCCACCCCCACCCCACTGGAGGCAGTTCCTTGCGTACCCCCACGCGCACACGCACCCGCACCCGCCTCGCCTGCGGCCTGGGCGCCACCCTCCTCGGCGCGGCCGCGGTGCTGACGGCTCCCGGATCGGCTTTCGGCGCCAATCTGCTCTCGAACGGCGACTTCGAGGCGGCCGGCACCCCGGCCGGCTGGTCCTGCACCGGCGGTCTGGGCTCCGTGGTGGGTTCACCCGTGCACGGCGGAGCCAGGGCGCTGGCCGGCGCCGCCACCGCCTCCGACAACGCCAAGTGCACGCAGTCCGTCTCCGTCCGGCCGAACACCACGTACACCCTCTCGGCCTGGGTCCGCGGCAGCCACGTGTACCTCGGAGTCACCGGCGGCGCCTCCACCTGGACCAGCTCCACCGGCGCCTACTCCCGGCTCACCGTCACCTTCACCACGGGCGCCTCCCAGACCACGGCCGAGGTGTACCTCAACGGCTGGTACGGGCAGGGCACTTACCACGCCGATGACGTCACCCTCGACGGCCCCGGCGGCGCCACCGACACCCAGGCGCCCACCGTCCCCGGCGGCCTCACCTCCACCGGCAAGACCTCCACCAGCGCCGCGCTCGCCTGGACCGCCTCCACCGACAACGTCGGCGTCACCGGCTACGACGTCTACCAGGGCGGCGCGTTGGTCGCCACGGCCACCGGCACCAGCGCGACCGTCACCGGCCTCGCCCCCGCCACGAGCTACACGTTCACCGTCCGGGCCCGCGACCTCGCGGGCAACAGCTCGGCCGCCTCCGCCGGCGTCTCCGTCACCACCGACAACGGGACGACCCCGACCGGTTTCAAGCAGGCCGCGCCCTACCTCTACATGGGCTGGGGCAACCCGCCGAGCGCGACCACCGTGATGAACGCGACCGGCGTGAAGTGGTTCACCATGGCGTTCATCCTCTCCTCGGGCGGCTGCGAGCCGTCCTGGGACGGCCAACGGCCGCTCACCGGCGGCGTGGACCAGAGCACCATCGCCTCGATCCGTGCGGCGGGCGGCGACATCGTCCCGTCCATCGGCGGCTGGCAGGGCAACAAGCTCGGCCCCAACTGCGCGACCCCCGAGGCCCTGGCCGGCGCCTACCAGAAGGTCATCGACGCGTACGGGCTCAAGGCCGTCGACGTGGACATCGAGAACACCGACGAGTTCGAGAACGCCGTGGTCCAGGACCGCATCCTCGGCGCACTCAAGATCGTCAAGCAGAACAACCTGGGCTTGAAGACCGTCCTGACCTTCGGCACCGGCACCACCGGCCCGACCTCGTGGGGCAACCGGCTGATCGACCAGGCGAAGGCGCTGGGCGCGGACATCGACGTCTTCACGACCATGCCGTTCGACTTCGGCAACGCCTCGACCGACATGTACGCGAGCACGGTCAGCGCCACCGAGGGCCTCAAGACCAAGCTCAAGTCCACCTTCGGCTGGGACGACGCGACCGCCTACGCGCACATCGGCATCTCCGGCATGAACGGCATCAGCGACACCCAGGAGACCACGACCGTCCAGAACTGGACCGACATCCGCGACTGGGCCAACTCCCACCACATCGCCCGCCTCGCCTTCTGGTCCGTGAACCGCGACCGGGGCTGCCCCGGCGGCGGCCTGCAGGAGAGCTGCTCCGGCATCGCGCAGAGCGACTGGCAGTTCACCTCCCTCACGGCCCGCTTCACCGGCTGACCCCGGACCCCGCCGACCGGGGCCGCCGCCGGACTCCCGTCGGCGGCCCTCCCTCTGCCGGCCTCGGCCGGCGGCAACCGGGTTCCAGTGATCGCCCAGTTGGTGCAGGCCGACGAGGACACGGCGCGGGACGTGATCCACCGGTTCAACCAGATCGGCCCGGCCGGCGCCGAAGCCGTCCTGAGACTCCGCGCCCTGCTCGCCAACGGCGACTTCGACCGTTGCCGGACCCCCGGGCCCAGTGGCGCCCGCAGGAGCGCGCGCACAACCGACAGATGCGTCACAAGGGCGCGTTCTACGCGTTCGGGTCCCAGTCTGCGAGCTGCTCCATCGGCTCGGTGTCGCCGGTGGTCTCCAGGCCGTCGAGCGGGACGCGCGCGTAGAAGTAGAGGACCAGTTCGCCCGCTGCGCCTCGCATCGCCATGTCGCCCGGCTCCGCGTCGGCGGCGAGGTCGTCGCAGCGGACGCCATCGGCGTTGAGGGTCAGGCGCCAGGAGCGGCCCTCGGTCGTGTGCAGGTCGATGGTCGCCGGCTTGAACGGCCAGGGGACGTTCGTCGCCGAGACGGTCGTCAGGAACTCGTCGACGCCCTCGACCGCGACGTCCGTCGGCAGCGGCTGTGCGGCCCCCTGGGTGAGCTGGGCGTCGTAGGTGTGGACGGCGATCTCCTGGATCTGGTGCCGGGCCACGGCTCCGCTGGTCTCCGGGGCCTGCGAGCGGCCCCACCAGGTCCAGCAGCCGCGGTCCGGGCCGGCTTCGCGCATCGCGTCGAGCATGAGCTCGGTCGACTCGGCGAGCCAGGCGTCCAGGGCTTCGCGGTCGCGGGGCGCGGTCGGGGCGCCCTTCGGGTCGGTCCTCGCCGGGGGCTCAACGCCCGGGCCCGCCGCGACGATGGCGGCCTGGCGGCGGCGGCCGTCGCCGAGGTGCTGCGCCAGTTCGCGCAGCGTCCAGTCCGGGCATGTCGGGACCTGGACGTCAAGGTCGGGGGCGGACGCGATCGCGGCGCGGAACGCGGCTGAGCGGTCTTCGATCAGCCGCAGGACCTCGGGGAACTCCAAAATGTTTTGCACCTCGGTGGTGTATCACGGCGCTCCGGCCGCCCGGTAGCGAATTTGTCGGACGAACGCGTCGACGGCCGGGCGGCGCGCGCCGGCGCCGTTCTGAAACTCCGCGCACTGCTCGCCGACGGCGACCAACTCCCCATCTTCCACCGGGCTTCGTCGACGAGTCACGCGCGTTCCTTGCGTTGGGCGGCCAGGACGTCGGGATGGCGGGTGTTCGCGTTACGCCGGCGCAGGTAGGCGTACGGCGCGCGGGTCTGGGCCGTGTGGTTCGGATAGTTCGAGTTGGCGAGCGTGAACTGCCGCAGCGGCCCGCAGACGTTGTTGTTCTTCGCCCAGCGCGGGATCTTCTTGCCGTTGTGGGCGGACAGGTTGGCGAGGATCGCGTAGGCCGGGGCGCCATCGGGGCGGGCGGCGCGGATCGAACGAAGTGCGGCGAGGGTGTTCGCGGTGCCCTTCCGGCGGCGGTTGATGCCCCGCAGGGTGTCGTCGCCGATCGAGCAGCAGCCGTGGAAGTAGGTCACGCCGTGGGTGCGCTTGTAGGTCGCCGGGAGCCGGTCGGGCCGTCCCCGGCACTAGACGTCCCGGCGCCGTACCACGGTCACGGCGAGGGCCACCGACACCGCCGCCCAGGCCGCGAGCGCGATCCAGGCGCCCGTGATCGTCCCCGGGTACGCGCCCAGGGTCGTGTAGGAGTCGGGGTTCAGGCCCAGCCGGGACCTCGCGGCCATCGGCAGGTGGTTGCCGATCTCCTTCAGCGGGCGGTACCTGTCGCCGCCGAAGAGCATGGGCACGATGAACAGCAACCCCACGACGCCGATGATCGAGGCCGTGGCATGGCGCAGTACGGCGCCGAAGGCCAGCCCGATGAGCCCGGAGACGGGGACGATCAGCGCGTACGCGGCGACCGCCCGCAGGCAGCCCGGGTCGTGGATCGACAGTCCGACGTGACGGGAGGCCAGCATCGCGTTGGTGGTGAAGAAGGAGGTGACGGAGGCCGTCGCACCGAGGAGGAAGGTGATCGCCGTGACCGGCACCACCTTGGCCATGACCACCGCGCGCCGGTCGGGGACCGCTGCGAGCGTGGTGCGGATCATGCCGGTGGCGTACTCCCCGAAGACCGTGATGGCGCCGAAGGCGGCCGCGGCCAGGGCCATGATGGCGGCGGCGATGTCGTTCATGCCCCGGTGGAGCGGGTCGTACTTGAAGGGCGGCGTGTCGTGCGTCGGGGGCGGCGGCTGGTCGATGTAGGGCAGGTCCGCGTGGACGGCGTTCACGTTGATCGCGATGGCGACGACTGCGCTGAGGACCAGCACCCAGTACGTCGACCTGAGCGAGCGCATCTTGATCCACTCGGCGGCGAGCAGGTCGCCGAACCGGGCCACCGGTGCGGCCCCGAGCAGGGGGTTCTTCATCGTGCTTCTCCCGCGAGGTATTCGACGCTGTCGGCGGTGAGGGACATGAACGCCGACTCCAAGGACGAGGTACGGGTGGCGAGTTCGTGCAGCACGATGCCGTGCCGGTGGGCGAGCTCTCCGATCCGGGCCGCGCTCGGACCAGTGACCCGGGCCTGGTCGTCGCCCTCCCGGCGCACCGACGCGCCCTCGCCGCGCAGCACGGCATCGAGCGCCGCGAGGTCGGGGGTGTGCACGATGACGCCCAGCGAGACGTTCCGGGCGGAGAACTCACGCAGGCTCTGGTCGGCGATCAGCCGGCCCCGGCCGATGACGACGAGGTGATCGGCGGTGGCCTCCATCTCGGCCATCATGTGGCTGGACACGAACACGGTGCGGCCTTCGTCGGCCAGCCTGCGGAACAGGCGGCGCACCCACAGCACGCCCTCGGGGTCGAGGCCGTTCAGCGGCTCGTCGAAGAGGAGTACGGGCGGATCCCCGAGCAGCGCTCCCGCGATGCCGAGGCGCTGCTTCATGCCGAGGGAGAACCCGCCGATCCGGCGTGGCGCGGCCTTCGCCAGCCCCACCTCCCGCAGTACCTCGTCGACGCGGGACAGCGGGATGCGGTTGCCGCGGGCCAGGGCGGACAGGTGCGCCCGTGCGCTGCGCCCGCCGTGGACGTCCTGGGCGTCCAGCAGCGCGCCGACGTGACGCAGTCCGCGCGGACGGGAGGAGAAGGGGACGCCGTCCACGGTGACGGATCCGCTGGTGGGGGTGTTCAGGCCCAGGATCATGCGCAGCGTGGTGGATTTGCCGGCGCCGTTGGGGCCGAGTAAGCCGGTGACCTTGCCCGGTTCCACGGTGAAGGTCAGGTCGTCGACGGCGGCGGTGTCGCCGTACCGCTTGGTGAGTCGGGTGGATTCGATCACGGGTTCACGGTGCCGGTGAGCGCCTCGAGCCGGCATCGGCCGCCGGTCCACACCCGGGAGGCTCGCGGGTGGCCCTGGGGACCAAGCCCGTGGGCCAATGCCCGGGAGGGGCCGCGTGGTTACGATCGGCGGTGATCGCAACTTCGCGTCCACCCCTGCTCAAACGCCTGCCACCGGGTGTGTGGGTGGGGGCCTTCTGGTCAGCCCTCATCCTGACGCGCACGTTCCAGCGGCCGGACGAACCGAGCCGTCTCCTCCGGTACCACGGCAACATCGAGGACGCGCCGCTCCTGGTCACCGCGGTGGTCACGACCTTGGGTGCGTTCCTGCTGTTCCGCGCGCCGCTGGCGGCCCTGGCCGTCGCGCTCGCCGGCGCCGTGTTCTCCCTCGGGATGGACGTGCGGGAGACACCGTTCGTGCTCTTCCTGCTGGCCGACGCGGTCGTGGGCTACACCGCGGCGACCCGCTCGCGGCGCGTGTCGGTCCTCGCGTCGGCGCTGCCCGTCGCCGTGGTCGCCGGGGACGCGCTCTGGCGGTGGGGGCGCGGGTACCTCCACAACCTGTCGGGACCGGTCCTGCTCGCCTCGACCGTGGCCATCGCCTGGCTCATCGGCAATACGGTCCATCAGAGCCGGGCGCACGCGGACACGGTGCGCGAACAGGCCACCCGCCAGGCGGTCACGGCCGAGCGGCTGCGGATCGCCCGGGAGCTGCACGACATGGTCGCGCACAACATCGGCATCATCGCCATCCAGGCGGGCATGGGCAGCCGGGTCATGGACACTCAGCCCGCCGAGACGCGGGGCGCACTGGAAGCCATCGAGGCACCAGCCGGGAGACCCTCGCCGGTCTGCGGCGGATGCTCGGTGCGCTGCGGCGCGGAGACCAGGAGTCCGCACCGCTGGACCCGGTCCCGGGGCTCGGCGCGCTCGGGAAACTGGTCTCGAACACGGCGGCGGCCGGGGTGAACGTCGAGGTCCGGTGGCGGGGGGAGCGTCGCGAACTGCCCTCCGACGTCGACCTGGCGGCGTTCCGCATCATCCAGGAGGCGGTCACCAATGTGGTGCGGCATTCCGGCACCCGGGAGTGCGCCGTGACGGTCGACCACCGGCCGGACGAGCTGGTCTTGGACGTCGTCGACCGCGGCCGCGGCGCCGCCGCCCCGGACCAGGGCTCCGGCTTCGGGATCGCGGGCATGCGGGAGCGGGTGACCCTGCTACACGGGGCGTTCAGCGCCGGTCCGCGCCCTGAGGGCGGATTCCGCGTGGCGGCGCGGCTGCCGGTACCCGCGGAGGCAGCCCGGTGATCCGGGTCGGACATGCCGCTGGAGACCATCCTCGACGGGATCCGGGTGCTGGCCGCCGGGGACGCCCTCATCGCGCCGAGCGTCACCCGCCGGCTCATCGCGGAGTTCGCGGCCCGGCCCGAGCCCGCCCCCGGCCCGCGGCACCCGGGCGGCGGCGGGATCACCGACCGGGAGCGCGAGGTACTGACCCTCGTGGGTCGCGGGCTGTCCAACACGGAGTTCGCCGGGGAGCTCCGCATCAGCGTGGCCACCGCCAAGGCGCACGTGGCGCGGCTCTTCACGAAGCTCGACGCCCGCGACCGGGTGCACCTGGTGATCCTCGCCTACGAGTTCGGCCTGGTCGCGCCGCCCGGGTGAGGCGCCCGCGCGCGGGTCCGGTCCGGTGGCCCACAATGGTGAGAGCGAGTGATGCCCGCCGGCCGAGGCCCGTCCGAGGCCGTCGTGACTCCGTGGAGGTGCCCCATGTCCCGCAGTCACCACTTCCACGTGGACCACGGGGACCACTCGATCACCGTGAACGTGGGACCCGGCAGGACGGGCGAGATCGAGCTCCTCGTCGACGGCAAGGTCATCGCCTACCGCGAGGAGCACGAACCGGGAACCACCGTGCTGGAGGGCGTCCTGCCCGAGGAGCCGGCCCACCCCTTCCGGATCATGGTGCGCCAGCCGCACCTCGTCCCGACCGGGCCACGGTGCACCTGGGAGCTGGACGGGGTCGAACAGGTCATGCCCGAGCGCTCCTCCCCCTAGGTCCTGTCGTCAGAGCGGCGCCCGACCTAGCCTGGCCCCGACAGGACGTCGCAGCCGGGCACTTGAGGGAGACATCCGTGAAGATGCTGATCAACTCTGCGGAAACCGTGGTCGCCGACGCCCTGCGGGGGATGGCCGCCGCCCACCCCGAGCTGGACGTCGACGTGGAGCGGCGGATCGTCGTACGCCGGGACGCGCGCACCGGCGGCCGGGTCGGGCTGGTGTCCGGGGGCGGCTCCGGGCACGAGCCGCTGCACGCCGGGTTCGTGGGGTACGGGATGCTGTCCGCGGCGTGCCCCGGGGAGGTGTTCACCTCCCCGGTACCCGACCAGATGGTGCGGGCGGCCGGGGCCGTGGAGTCCGGGCAGGGGGTGCTGTTCGTCGTCAAGAACTACACCGGGGACGTACTGAACTTCGACATGGCCGCCGAGCTCGCCGAGGAGGACGGCCTGCGGGTGGAGCGCGTCCTGGTCAACGACGACGTCGCCGTGACGGACAGCCTGTACACGGCCGGGCGGCGGGGTACGGGCGCCACCCTCTTCGTGGAGAAGATCGCCGGGGCGGCCGCCGAGGAGGGGGCGCCGCTGGAGCGGGTCGCCTCGATCGCCCGGCGGGTCAACGAGTCCTCGCGGAGCTTCGGGGTGGCGCTGAGCGCGTGCACGACTCCCGCGAAGGGCAGCCCGACCTTTGAACTACCGGACGGCGAGCTGGAGTTGGGAGTCGGCATTCACGGCGAGCCGGGGCGGGAGCGGCGTGCGATGATGCCGGCGCGGGAGATCGCGGAGATCGCGGTGGGGGCCGTACTGGAGGAGCTTGCGGAGGTGGGCCCGGCCGACGGGCCGGTGCTGGCGCTGGTGAACGGGATGGGGGCGACCCCGCTGCTGGAGCTGTACGGGTTCCACGCGGAGGTGGCGCGAGTGCTGGGCGCGCGGGGTGTGCCGGTGGCGCGGACGCTGGTGGGGAACTACGTCACCTCGCTGGACATGGCGGGGTGTTCGGTCACCTTGTGCCGGGTCGACGAGGATCTGCTGAGGCTGTGGGACGCGCCCGTCCGGACGGCGGCGTTGCGCTGGGGCCGCTGACTCGTATGGTGTCGGTGGACTGGCCAGTGCGAGGCGATTCGGGTCGCTCGTGGTTCGCGTCGACCCGAGGCGAGGAGAACCGGTGCGTGACGCAGACTTCTTCCGGCGCTGGATGACGGCCGCCGCGGCCGCGGTGGAGCGGGAGGCGGACCGGCTGACCGAGCTCGACTCCCCCATCGGGGACGCCGATCACGGAAGCAATCTGCTGCGCGGCTTCTCGGCGGTGCTCGCGGCGATGGAGGAGCAGCCCCCGGCGGCGCCGGGCGCGGTGCTGCAACTCGCCGGGCGGACGCTGATCTCGACGGTGGGCGGCGCCTCGGGGCCGCTGTACGGGACGCTGCTGCGCCGCACCGGCAAGGAACTCGGCGAGGCCGCGGAGGTGTCCGACGAGGAACTGCGCAAGGCCCTGTACGCGGGGGTCGGCGCGGTGGCGCAGCTCGGTGGGGCGGCGCCGGGCGACGCGACGATGCTGGACGCGCTGGTACCGGCGGTGGCCGCGCTGAGCACCTCGTACCGGGCGGCGGGTGACGCGGCGGAGAACGGGGCGCTGGCGACGGTTCCGATGCGGGCCCGCAAGGGCCGGGCCAGCTATCTGGGCGAGCGGAGCATCGGCCACCAGGACCCGGGCGCGACCTCTTCGGCGCTGCTGCTGGGGGCGCTGGCCGACGTGGCGGACGGCGCCCTGTGACGGGCCCGGACCCGGGCCCGGGCCCGGCCTTGGTCGGCATCGTGCTGGTGTCGCACAGCGCGTCCGTGGCGGAGTCCGTGGCCGAGCTGGCCCGCGGCCTGGCGGCGGGCGGCCCGGTGGCCCCGCTGGCCGCGGCGGGCGGCACGGCGTCCGGGGAACTGGGCACCAGCGCCGAGCGGATCCTCGCGGCCGCCGGTGAGGTGGACCGTGGCGCGGGGGTCGTACTGCTGGCCGACCTGGGCAGCTCGGTGCTGACGGTGAAGGCCCTGCTGGCGGAGTCCGAGCTCCCGCCGGGCTCGATCCTGGCGGACGCCCCCTTCCTGGAGGGCGCGGTGGCCGCCCTCGTGACGGCCTCCACGGGAGCCCCCGCCCCCGCAGTGGCCGCAGCCGCGGCGGAGGCCTACACCTACCGCAAAACCTGACCCGAGTCCGAGACGACCTGGTGCTGTGGCCGGAAAGGTTTGCCGGGGCGCGGTGTTCGGTGCGGTGCATCGCAAGGCGGAGGGCCGCGGCTCGTACCGGACGTACTCGCGCGGCCCGACAACGCGGCGAGGTGCCGTGCCGGACGCCGTGACCCGGTGAACCTTTCCGGTCACAGCACTAGGGGCGGCCGCGGAGGGATTCGATCTCGCGGCGTTCGCGCTTCGTCGGGCGGCCCGCTCCGCGGTCGCGGATGCCCACCACCGCGGCTTCGATCGGCGTCGGCGGCGGCGGGCTGTTGTCGACGAAGCACTCCGCGGCGACGGGCGGGCCCACCCGCTTGGACACGGGCCGCCGGACCACCACGATCCGCTCCCGCCCCGCGTGGAAGAGCCGTACCTCGTCACCCGCGCGCACCGACTGAGCGGGCTTGGCACGCTCCCCGTTGACCTTCACGTGGCCCGCCCGGCAGGCGGTCGCCGCGATCGAGCGGGTCTTCGTCAGGCGGACGGACCAGATCCACGCGTCGACCCGCACCGTACCGGTACTCGTACCCGCGTCCGCGTCCGTTCGCGATACCTGTTCAGCCATGCCACGACTCTAGCGAGGCGGACAGGTGGAAGCGGAATGACTTTTGGGGGATGCGACAAGGGGAATCGCAGCTACCAGGTACATCGTCCTGACCGGATTGCAAATGCGCGCCACATGCCCCTACCTTGTCGCACATGCAGTCCTACACCATCGGACAGGCGGCGCGCCTGCTGGGCGTGAGCCCGGACACCGCGCGCCGCTGGGCCGACGCCGGCCGGGTCACGACCCACCGCGACGAGACCGGCCGTCGACTGATCAACGGCCGCGACCTGGCCGCCTTCTCCGTCGAAGTGGGCCAGGGTGCCCACATCGAGGACGAGGAGCCGTACACCTCGGCACGCAACGCCTTTCCCGGCATCGTCACGGCCGTCAGGCTCGGCGACGTGGCCGCCCAGGTCGAGATCCAGGCGGGTCCCCACCGCCTGGTCTCCCTCCTCACCCGTGAGGCCGTGGAGGAGCTGGGGCTGGAGGTCGGAATGCGGGCCACCGCCCGCGTGAAGTCCACCAGCGTGCACATCGACCGCATCTGAACCACCGAGGAGTAACCGCTCATGTCCCCCGTCTCCACCGCCACCCGCCGTCGCGCCGCTTCCGCCGTGCTGACCGCCGCCCTGCTCGTCCCGCTGGCCGCCTGCGGCAACGGCGCCGACGACGAGAAGAAGGACGGGTCCGGCGCGAGCGCGTCGGCCTCCGCCGAGCCCAAGGCCGTGAACCTCACCGTCCTCGCCGCCTCCTCGCTCACGGACGTCTTCAACGCCGCCGGCGCCGAGTACCAGAAGACCCACCCCGGCACGAAGATCACCTTCTCCTTCGCCGGTTCGCAGGAACTCGCCGCCCAGATCAAGCAGGGCGCCCCGGCCGACGCGGTGGCGACCGCCGACACCAAGACCATGGACGGGCTGAAGGCCGAGACGGGCGAGGCGACCATCATCGCCAAGAACCGCCTGGTCATCGTGGCCGGCAAGGACAACCCCTTCAAGATCGGCGCGCTCAAGGACCTGGCCGACACCAAGATCAAGGTCGTGCTCGCCGCGCCGGAGGTCCCGGTCGGCAAGTACAGCAAGCAGATCCTCGACGCCCAGAAGATCGAGGTGAAGCCGGTTTCCCAGGAACCCAACGTCCGCGCCGTGCTGAGCAAGGTCGAGCTGGGCGAGGCCGACGCGGGTCTCGTCTACAAGACCGACTCCGCCAAGTCCGGCGACAAGGTCGTCGCCGTGGACATCCCGGACGACCAGAACGTGGTCGCCTCCTACCCGGTCGCCACGCTGAAGGGGTCCAAGAACTCCGAGGCCGCCGCCGCGTTCGTGGCCTGGCTGAGCACCCCCGAGGCGCAGAAGGTCCTCCAGGACGCGGGCTTCCAGAAGCCGTAACAGGCCGTGACCCGCGCCGCGCGCCGCGGAAAGCCGAGAGGGACTGCCCGGTCCGGGGGGACGGGCGGTCCCTCTCGGCGTGCGCGGTGCTCCCGGCCGTACGAAGGCCACCCGCGCGGGTCGCCGCGTACGCTTCCCACGGCGGCCGCCGGCCGCCGCCCGCCCCAGCCAGGAACCCTGATGAGCAGACTCCGCACCCGCACCCGGCCCCCCGTGACCCTGGCGTTGCCCGCGCTGCTCGCCGTCGCGTTCCTGCTGCTGCCGCTGGTCGGCATCCTCACCCGCACCCGGTGGAGCGAGCTCGGCGCCCACCTCTCCAGCCCCGGCGTGGTCGAGGCCTTGCGGCTGTCGCTGTTCGTGTCCTTCTGGTCCCTCGGGCTCTCACTGCTGCTCGGTGTGCCGCTGGCCTGGCTGCTGGCCCGCGTCGAGTTCAAGGGCAAGGCCCTGGTCCGCTCGCTGGTCCTGCTGCCGATGGTGCTGCCGCCGACCGTCGGCGGTGTGGCCCTGCTGCTCGGCTTCGGGCGGCGCGGGCTGCTGGGGCCCTGGCTCGAGGACACCTTCGGGATCACCCTGCCCTTCCACACCTCGGGCGCGGTGGTCGCGGCCACCTTCGTGGCGATGCCGTTCCTGGTGATCAGCCTGGAAGGTGCCCTGGGCGGTCTCAAGCAGAGTTACGAGGAGACCGCCGCCTCCCTCGGCGCCTCGCCGGTCCGCGTGTTCTTCACCGTGACCCTGCCGATGGTGGCCCCCGGACTCGTCGCGGGCGCCGCCCTCACCTGGGCCCGGGCACTCGGCGAGTTCGGCGCGACCATCACCTTCGCCGGGAACCTGCCCGGCACCACCCAGACCCTGCCGCTCCAGGTCTACCTGCTGCTCCAGGACCGACCCGAGGCCGCCACCTCCGTCTCGCTGTTGCTCCTCGCGATCGCGATGGCCGTACTGATCGCCCTGCGCGGCCGCTGGACGGGCACTCCGAGGGCCGCCTCGGAGCGGCCGGCGGTGGTCGACGAGCCGCCGACCCCCGCACCGGCCGCGGTTGCGGCAACCGTCCCGGCCGCCGACCAGGCCACCGTCCCGGCCGACGGCCACTGGCCCCTGCACGCCGCCGTCACCGGCTTCAACGAGCTCACCCTCGACGCCGAGCCCGGCACCACCATCGCCGTGGTGGGCGAGAACGGCGCCGGCAAGACCACCCTGCTGCGCGCGCTGCTCGGCCTGACCCCTCGCGCCCGCGCCGAACTCCGCCTCGGCGACACCGACGTCACCGCGCTCCCCCCGCACCGGCGGCAGGTCGCCTGGGTCCCGCAGGACGGGGCGCTGTTCCCGCACCTGACCGCCCTGGCCAACACCGCCTACGGGCTGCGCGCCCGCAAGGTGCCGCGCGCCGAGGCCCGCCGCGAGGCACAGGCCTGGCTGGACCGGCTCGGCGTCGGCCACCTCGCCGCGCGCAGGCCCGCGCAGCTGTCCGGTGGTCAGGCGCAGCGGGTGGCGCTGGCCCGCGCCCTGGCCGCCCGGCCCCGACTGCTGCTGCTGGACGAGCCGCTGGCCGCCCTCGACCAGACGACGCGGGCGCACGTGCGGCACACCCTGCGCACGCATCTGGCCGGCTTCGGCGGGGTCTGCCTCATCGTCACGCACGATCCCGTCGAGGCGGTGTCGCTGGCGGACCGTGTCCTCGTACTCGCCGACGGGCGCACCCTTCAGGACGCGCCGCCCGCCGAGGTGACCCGGCACCCGCGCTCCCCGTGGGTGGCCCGGATGCTGGGCCGCAACGCCTGGCCGGGCACGGCGTCGGCCGACGGACTCGCCCTCGCGGCCGGTGGTCGTCTGGTCGTCGCCGAGCGGCTTGCGGAGGGGGTGCGGGCTCTCGCGATCATCGCCCCGGAGGCGGTGTCGGTGCACCGGAAGCAGCCCGGCGGCAGCCCGCGCAACGTCTGGCAGGGCACCGTACGGGAGATCACCGCGGTCGGCAGCCGGCTGCGGGTGCTGGTCTCCTCGTACGGGGCTCCCGACCTGGTCGCGGAGATCACCCCGGAGGCGGCCGCGGAACTGGGCATCGTGGACGGCGCCGAGGTGTGGACGAGCGTGAAGGCCACCGAGGTCACGCTCGTCCAGCTGTGAGCCGAACTGTCGTACCCCTCCACCACCTTGTGGACCATGACTGAATTCGTACTGGTGGCGGGCGTCCGGCTCGGATCCTGGGCGTGGGACGACGTGGCGCCGAGCCTGCGCGCGGCAGGGCACGGCGTCCATGCCGTGACGCTGTCCGGCCTCGCCGAGAAGCGGGGGACACCGGCCGGACAAGAGACCCACGTCCGGGACATCGTGGACGAGGTCGAGCGCCTCGACCTGCGTGAGGTCGTGCTCGTGGGGCACAGCTGCGCGGGCATACCGGTCGGCCAGGCGGCCGAGCGGATCGGGGACCGACTGGCCCGCGTGGTCTTCGTCGACGCCAACGTCCCGGCGGACGGCGAGTCGTTCGTCTCCGGCCGGCCCGACGGCCGGGCGATGGTGGAGGCCTCGATCTCCGCGAACGGCGGATTCTGGGCGCCGCGGACCGCGCCCGAGTACGAGGGCCAGGACCTCGACGCCGTGCAGACGGCCCGGATCGTGGCGGGGTCGACCCCGCACCCGGGGGCGACCCTGACCGAACCGGCCGTGCCGGCCCGCCCGCTCGGCGAACTCCCGGCGACGTACGTCAAGTGCCTGCTCGACGGGGCCGAGCCGAACCCCGACGTGGCGAAGCTGCTGACCGGCGAACGCCGGCGGCTGGTCGAGCCGGACACCGGCCACTGGCCGATGTTCTCCCGACCGGCGGAGCCGGCGGAGATCATCCTGGAAGCGGCCGGCTCGTAGCCTGTCGTAGGGTCAGCGGAGCCTGCGCCCGTCCGCAGGCACCATCCGCATGTCACACGTTCCCGTGGGGGGTACACCATCATGTCCTTCGGCTCACCCGGCTCACCGCCGCCCCAGCCCGGCCCGTCTCCGTACGCCGGGGCCCCGTATCCGGGCCGGCCCTACGCGGGTCAGCCCTACGCGGGTCAGCCGCACCCCAGCGGGCCCTACCCGGGTCAGCCGTACCCGGGCCAGGGCCCGTACCCCGGCCAGGGCCCGTACCCCGGCCCGCCGCCGCAGCTCGTGGACGTCCTGCGTTCGCCCCAGGGGCTCGCCACCGCGCTGACGGTCCTGCTCTCGGTCGCCGCCGCCGTCAACCTCTTCTCGGCCGGCGCCAACCTGTTCGCCTGGTCCCTGACGAACGACCTCGTCGAGGACCCGGACAAGGTCGCGGACAGCTCGCTGGACCTGTCGGACATCATGACGGGCCTGGCCGGGGTCCTGCAGGTGCTGACCGTGCTCGGCACGGCGGCCGTCTTCATCACCTGGTTCTACCGCGTGCGCGTCAACGGCGGGATCTTCCGCCCCGACGCCTTCTCGCAGACGCGCGGCTGGGCCATCGGCGGCTGGTTCATCCCCTTCGGCAACCTGTTCCTCCCCTTCCGTACGGCACGGCAGATCTGGGCCGCCAGCACCCAGCTGGGGCCCGACGGTTCCCACCGCCACGTCTCGACCGCACCGCTCACGGCCTGGTGGTCGGTGTGGGTCGTCGCGGCGATCGCCGACCGCGTGTTCAGCCAGATGTACAAGCGTGCCGAGACCCCCGAGGCCCTGCGATCCGCTTCGGCGGTCGGCATCGTCTCCGACCTGCTCCTGGTCGCCGCCGCCGTGCTCGCCGTCGTCTTCGTCCGCAAGCTCACCGCCCTGCAGAACACCAAGGCCACCCAGGGCCCGTACGCCGCGGTCTGATCCCTCACCCGGCAGGCTCCGGGGCGACCACGGCGAACTCGCACCAGACGCACTTCCCGCCGCCCCGGGGCTCCACGCCCCACTGGTCCGAGAGCAGGTCCACCAGCATCAGGCCGCGCCCGGACACCGCCCAGTCCCCCGCCTCGCGTCGCCTCGGCAAGGCGCTGCTGGAGTCCTCGACCTCGATCCGGATCCGGCCGTCCGCCGTGAGCCGCATGCTGACGTGGCCGCCGCCGTCCGTGTGGACCAGGGCGTTGGTCATCAGCTCGTCCGCGGCCAGCTCGATCGCGTCGGCCCGGTCCCCCGCGCCCCACGCGGCCACCGCCGCCCGGATCAGGTGCCGGGCCATCGCCGGGGCCTCCGTGTCGCCCGGTTCCAGCCGGTGGCTCAGCGGGCCGCCGCCGCGCGCCGGGGGCGTGCCGCGGCGGCGCAGCAGGAGCAGGGCCATGTCGTCCCCGCCGCCCGAGTCCCCGACCAGGTCGCACAGGACGTCGGCGAGTTCCTCGACGTCCACGGGGCCGCTGTGGACCGCCGCCATGAGTTCCCGCATCCCGGCGTCGTGGTCCGCGCCGGGCCGTTCGATCAGACCGTCCGTGCACAGCAGCAGGGTGTCGCCCGGGTGCAGTTCGAGGCTGGTGACGGGGTAGCCGCAGCCGCTCCCCTGCTCCTCGCGCGGGGGTAGGCCCAGCGGCAGGCCGCCCGCCACCTGGACGCGGTGGCAGCTGCCGTCGCCGCGCCGGACGACCGGGTCGAGGTGGCCGGCGCGGACCATCCGGAGCATGCCCGTGGTGAGGTCCACCTCGGCGTACGTGCAGGTGGCGAAGCGTTCCGTGGCCAGCTCGCGCAGGAAGGCCGAGGCGCGGGCCATCGCCGTGCCCGGGGTGTGCCCCTCGACGATGTACGCGCGCAGCACGATCCGCAGCTGGCCCATGACGGCGGCGGCGTCCGTGTCGTGCCCCTCCACGTCGCCGATCATCACCCCGACCCGGCCCCCGCCGAGCGGGATCACGTCGTACCAGTCGCCGCCGATGTCCCGGCCCATCCGCGCGGACCGGTACCGCACGGCGATCAGCGCGCCCGGCACCTCGGGGATCCGGCGGGGCAGCATGGCGCGCTGGAGCCCCTCCGCCAGGTCGTGCTCCTGCTCGAACAACATGGCCCGCTGGAGGCTCTGTGCGATCCCGCTGCCGAGTGCCATGAGCAGGTTCCGCTCCTCGGCGGTGAACTCGCCCTCGCGTTGGTAGAGCAGCCCGAGCGCGCCGATGACCCGGCCCTGGGCGATCAGCGGCAGGTAGACCCCGCTGCGCACGGACAGCGGCTCGATGTACGGCCACAGCAGCGGGTAGCGCCGCCGGAACTCCTCCCGCGCGCCCAGGTAGACCGGCTGCATGGTGCGAACGGCCTCGCTCATCGGGAACCGCGCGTCGATCCGCGTGTACTCGATCTCGGGCACGTACGAGCCCAGCTGCCCCTCCGCGACCAGGTGGATGCGGCCGCCGTCGACGACGCCCAGCATCACGCTGACCGCGCCGAGGTGCCCGAGGGCCTCGGGGTCCTTGAGGACGTCGGTCACGTCGTTGACGGTGCGGGCGTGGGCAAGGATCGCGGTGGTCCGCTCGACGACCCCGGTCATGCGGCGCCGGCCCTCGACCTGGTCCCCGCCGGCGCCGGGCTCGCCGGGGTCGTGCGCGGCGTCGCGGAGGATCCCGATGATCCGGTACGGACGGCCGTCGGGCTCCCGCAGGATGTGCCCCTGGATGTGGGTCCAGGCCGGTGATCCGTCGCGGCGGCGGCTGCGCACGTACGCCCCGTAGTGGCTGCGTCCGTCCTTGAGCGCCTGCGCGACGCGGGCGTCGAGCCGGGCCTCCTCGGCCGGCAGGATGCGCGACCGCAGTCCGGCGGGGGTCCCGGTGAACTCGTCCGGGCGCAGGTCGAGGACCTCCAGAGCGGTGGGATCGAGGTGCATCCGACCGCTGTCGAGGTCCCAGTCGAACGTGCCCATGCGGTTGAGCGCAAGGCTCGTGTCCGGCCGCGCGGGCCAGTCGACCTCGGGGTCCTTTCCCCTCTGGGCCATGCAGCCAGGGTCTCACCCTCCGGTCACATCGGCAGGAAAAAGGACCAAAGTCCCGGCCTGTCGGGACCTTTCCCGTATGTCTCGCTTGTACGATTCCGCGAAGATCAATCCGTTCTTGATCATCTATTGCGGCGTCAACGGTCCACCGACACGGGGCCGTTGGGGTCCATGGCTGTGTGGGGTGTGGCTTGTCGCAAGCGCCGAAGACGACCGGAGACCCGGGCGAGGACGTGGAGAGCGAGGGGAGGACCAGGAGGAAGAGCGCGGTCGCCGCCGAAGAGGGTGGGGAGCCCGGGCGGATACCCGTCGCACTCGCCGCCTCGCGCGGTGTGGTCGTCCGGCCCTATCGGGACCCCGTCGTCCTGGCCCCCCTGTTCCGCGACGAGCAGCCGACACCCGCCGACGGCGAACGCGACGGCCCGGACACCCTCCGGCAGCCCGCCGCCGGCGGCGCGATACCCCGCCCCGGCCCGACCCTCCCGAACTCCGCGACGTCCCCCGCCTCCCCCGCCCGCCCCGTCGCCGTCGCCCCGCCCCCGGCCCGCACGCGGACCCTGCCGCCCGTTCTCGACCCCGAACTCGCCGAGAGCCCCGCCCGGGCCTGTTCGGGCTGGTGGGCCCTGGCGGCCGCGCTTCTCGCCGGGGTCGGCGCCGCCGCCCTGGCGCGCCACGAGGACCTCCGCCTCACCACCACGCCCTCCGAGGCCTGGCCACTCGCCGCCCTCGTCGGCTGCGCCGCCGTCGCGCTCCTCGCCCTCGGCGGCCTGCGCCGCGGCCGCAGCGGCCACGCGTGGGCCCTGACCCTCTTCGGCCGGTACCGCGGCACGATCCGCCGCACCGGACTGATCTGGTCCAACCCGCTGCCGCGGCACGCGCGGGTCGACGTACGACTGCGGCACTGGCGCAGCGAGCCGCTGTCCGTCGTCGACGCCGAAGGCACCGCGCTGCGCTCCGTCGTACTCGTCGTCTGGCGGGTCAAGGACACCGCCCGCGCGCTGCTCGCCGTCGACGACCATGCCTCCTACCTGCGCGGACAGGTGGAGTCCACGACCGCCCGGGTGCTCTCTCGGATGCCGGCCGACTCCTTCCGGCCGCCGGACGGCGCAGAACCGGAGACGCTGCGCGACACCGAGGCCGTCGGCGAGGAGCTGACCCGGCTGCTCGCCGCCGAATGCCGGGCCGTCGGCATCGAGGTGTTCTCCGCCCGGCCGTTGCAGGTCGAGTACGCCCCGGAGGTCGCGGCCGCGATGCAGCGCCGCCGGATCGCGGCGATCGACGCCCGCCACCGCGACTCCGTCCTCACGTCCGTCCTCGACGCGGTCGACGACACCGTCCACCGGATGTCCGACCGCGGGCTCGTCGGCCTGGACGACTACGAACGCAAGGCCCTGGTCAAGGACTTGACCGTGGCCTTCTACACAGCGCGCGGCCCTGCCGCCGACGCCCGCTGAAAACACCACACCCCCGATGGAAAAGGAATCATGCATGCGCACGCCCGAATTCACCGAAGAAATACCAGACAGCTGTGACTGCACCGGCTGCGCCCGGGGTACGGCGGCGCTCACGGCCTCGGCCGCCCGGCGCCGCTGCACCGTGCGCGGAGCCGTGGTCGCCGCCGTCGGCGCCACCTTGCTGATGGGCGCCGGCGCGGGCACCGCGTCCGCCGAGCCGGCCCCGTCCCACGCGGGCTGGGACGGCTCGAAGTACTGGTACAAGGACGAGACCGGCTGGTGGCGCTGGACCTCGCACTACGACAAGTACCTGGCGAAGACCGGCCGCTCGGGCTCCTCGGCCCAGGGCTCCAAGGCCTCGACCGGTTCGGCGTCGACGGTGCGGACCTCCGAGCCGACCTTCCGCGGCCGCGCGGGCTGGGACGCCTCAGACCGCGTGTACTGGTACAAGGACGCGACGGGCTGGTGGCGCTGGACCAGTCACCGGGACAAGTACGAGCGCAACGCCGGCCGTTCGAGCGGCACGGGCGGCGGCTCCGGCCCCTCCGGCTCCTCCGGTTCCTCGGGCTCTTCCGGATCCTCCGGCTCCGCGGGCTCCGGAACCCCGGTGCGGCAGGGCACCGAGGGCGCCATCGCCTTCGCCAACAGCCACCTCGGCGACCCGTACGTCTGGGGCGGCAACGGCCCCCACGGCTGGGACTGCTCCGGCCTGGTCCAGGCCGCCTACCGCAGCGCCGGGATCTCCCTGCCCCGCGTGGCCGACGACCAGTACCGGGCCACCACCCCGATCTCCCGCTCCGAACTGCGCCGCGGCGACCTGGTCTTCTGGTCCTCGAACGGCTCGACGTCCGGGATCCACCACGTGGCGATCTACCTGGGCAACGGCCAGTACCTGGAGGCCCCGCGCCCGGGCAAGAACGTCCGGGTCTCCAGCTTCAGCGCCTACAACCCGAACATGTACGGCCGGGTCCGCTAGGCACGACGCCGGTCGTGGCGGGTGATCCGCTCACCCGCCACGACCGGGACCGATCGGCTAACGCTGCGTGCCGTTGTTGTTTCGGTTGTTGTTTCGGTTGTTGTTTCCGTCGTTGTTTCCGTCGTTGTTTCCGGTGTCGTTTCCGGCGCCTCCGTCACTGCCCTCAGTGGGACGGACCTGCGGTGACGGCGGAGGAGGCGGGCTCGGGGACGGCCGCGGGGGCGGGGTCGGTGACGGCCGCGGGGGCACCGGCGTCGGGAGTTCAGGCCGCGCCGTGATCAGGGGTTCGGGCTCCGGCTTCGCCGATGTCGGCGGCGCCGGAGTTCCTGGTTCCGCCGGGCTCCGCGTGGTCGGCGGCACCGAGCGCTCCGTCGCGGACTCCTTCGGCGTCACCGACGGGGACCGGGCCGGCGCGCAGGGCTCGGTGAGCGCGCCCGACGGACACGGGGTCGCGGACACCGACGGGGAGATCGTCTCCGCCCTCTTCGATTCCTCGGCCGTCCCGGACACCGAGGGAACCGGCCCGCAGGGCTCGGTGAGCGCGCCCGACGGGCACGCGGTCGGGGACACCGACGGGGATTGCGACGGCGACTCGGAAGGCGACTTCGAGGGCGACTTCGAGGGCGACTCGGTTCCCGACGGGGAGACCGACGGGGTCGGCGACGTCGGCGAGACGGTCGAGGTCGGCGATGTCGGGGAAACGGTCGAGGTCGGCGTACGCGGATTCAGCGTCGACGTCGGGGGCGGCTTGGTCTGAGTGAAGATCGGCGTCGGGTTCACCGGCGGCGGGACACGCCTGTCGCGCTTGCCGTGGTGGTCGCCGCGGTCGCGCTCGTACCAGCGCCGGTTGCTTTGGTCGTAGATCACGAACTTGTTCACGACGGTCACCGACGGTGCGATGACCACGACCCGCGCCGGCTGGTACGAGTTCCACACCTGTCCGTAGCGCTTCGGGTTGGCCTGCAGCGCCACCGGCGGCCCCAGCGGGTTCCCGCAGGCGCAGCGCACCCGCGGCACCCCGCGGTCGTCGACCAGCACGGCCGTCCCGGCCTGGAGCACGGCCTGGTAGCTGGTGGCCCGGCCGTCGCGGTAGCCGTGGTTCGTGACCCGGGTGTCCAGCCGCAGCTGCACCGGGGTGAGCGAGCGGAGGTACGTGGGGACGGCCGCCGGCTGGATGCCCAGGGCCGAGGCGAAGGCGCTGTTCTTGGCGGGCTCCGCCGACAGCAGCTTGATCTGCTTCTCCACGTCACAGCTGGCGACGTTGTTGGTGCCCCCGTAGACGCCCGGCGCGGAGCCGTTGACGCTCGGGGTCCCCGTCGTCGTCGCCGTGGCCGAGGTGCGCTCCGGGGACGGCGGGGGGCTCTCCGGAGGCGCCGTGGCGTCCTTCGCGGCGGTCGACTCGGTGAACGGGTCGGGGCCGGAGGCGGCGACGGGCTGGAGGAACACCTCGCGGTCGGCCTGGTTGGTGGTGCCGCTGGGCCTGGTCAGGACCACGGCCAGGGCCACGGCGGCCGCCACGGCGACGAGCGCGGTGGCGAGCCGGGGTACGGATCGCCACCACGGGCCCTTCGGCTGGTCACCGGGGCCACCCGGGCCACCGGGTGCGCCCGGGCCGCCCGGCGGCGCGGACGGCGGAGGGGGCGGCGGGGTGCCCTGCTGCCCGCCCGAAAGCGGGCCGGACGGCGGCCCCGTGGGGCGGCCGGACGGCGGCACCGAGGGACGCTCTGGTGACGGCGGCTGCTGGCCGGAAGGTTGCGTGGTCACGGGCTCTTCTTCCCAGGAGGAGGAATTCCCTGCCGGACCATTGTGTGCGCCGTTCAGGTGGTGCCCGCAAGCCGAGGCTGCCTACGGTGGCAGGGTGAGCCATACGTCGAGATCACCGTCGCCGGGGAGCTCCGTGGGGGCACTGCGCGACGCCTTCGTGGCCGTCCTGGCGGCCTTCGCGGTGATGGCCGCCGTCGCCGCGGCCGGGCTGGCCTGTGCCGGTGCGGGCGATCTGCCGGGCGGCGCGTTCCCCCGGGTCGTCGCCGCGGTGGTGGTGATGGCGGCCGGCGGTTCCGTCGAGGTGACGGGCGGGGCGGGGTTCCTGGCGGGCGCGGACGCGAGCCTGTCCGTGCTCCCGCTCTCGGTGAGCCTGGCCGGCGCCCTCACGGCCGGCTTCTGCTTCCTGCGCCCCCTGCACAACCGGGCGGTGGCGCGGCCGCGCGAACTCCTGGGCCGGGCCGTCCCGTTGGTGGTGCTCTGGCTCCTCACGCTCACGGGCGTGACGCTGCTCGCCCGCCAGACGTTCGCCATCTCCACCGGGGACAACCCCCTCGGGGAGCTCGGTGAACTCCTCGACGCCTCCCCGACGGTGGGCTTCGAGGGTGACGTGGCCGCCACGCTCCTCTTCGGACTGCTGTGGATCCTGGGCCTGTTGCTGGTCGCCCTGCTGGTCTCGCGCCGCGCACCGCTCCCAGCCCGCCTGGTCCGCTTCCACACGGCGTTGCGCCCGGCCGCCTTCGCCACCGTCGCGTTGCTCCTCGCGTACGTGGTGATCGGCATCGGTGTCGGCATCGTGGTGGCGGTCACCCAGGGCCATGCCGCGCGGACCTTCGCCGTTCTCCTGCTCGGGCTGCCCAACCTGGCCTGGCTCGCGCTCACCCTGGGCTTCGGCGGCGCGTGGGAGGGCAAGGTCGAGGGCCCGTTCGGTCTGCCGATGCCGCAGCTTCTGGACCAGGTCCTGCGCGGCCCGGACCTCTCCACGATCGACGTGGCCTCGCTCGCCGAGCGGGACGCCCGGGCGTGGTGGCTGGTGGCGGTGGCCGCCGTCCTGCTGCTCGGCGCCGGCGTTCTGACGGCCGTACGCTCCCCCGCGCACGTACGTCCCTGGCAGCACGCGCTGCACCTGGGCGTGGCGCTGGCCCTCGCGACCCTGACGGTCTGCCTGCTGGCCCGGATCCAGGCCCGGTTCGGGCTCTCGCTCCTGGGCATCGGCGACGTGGGCGGGGGCCTGGGCGGCACGGTCGATCTCGCCGCGGTGCTGTGGCGTACGGTCGGCCTCGCCCTCCTCTGGGGGGCGGTGGCCGGCTTCCTGGGCGGCTTCCTGGCCCGCCCTCTGTACCGTCCCGGCCGCGTGGACGAACCGGCGGCGACAGTGGGGCGGTGACCCCTCTGCTTGCTCATGGGTCAGGTGGGTCAGGTCGCCCTGCGGAACACCGGTAGGGCCCAGCGCGGTGGCGGGGGCAGTGCGGCAGGGGTTGCCGGTCCGCCGGACGCCCGCTTCGGTGCGGTGGCGTCCGCGTGACGCAGGGCGCCGGTGAACTCCAGGCAGGTGTCCCAGCGGTCCTCCGGCGACTTCGCGAGGGCCTTCGCCAGCACCTCGTCCACCGCGGCGGGCAGGCCCGGCCGGCGGGAGCTCAACGCGGGCGGCGGATCGTACTGGTGGGCCCAGAGCAGGGCCATGTCGTCGTCGCGCTGGAACGGCGGCGCGCCCGCCAGGGTCTCGTAGACGACGCAGCCCAGGCTGTAGACGTCGCACCGGCCGTCCACCGGCTTCCCCCAGATCTGTTCCGGGGCCACGTAGTCCAGGGTGCCGACGAACTGCCCGGCCGTCGTGAAGCCGGTCAGCGAGAGGGACTTCTTCGTCAGCCCGAAGTCCGTGAGGTACACGTGTTCCGGGTGCTCGCTGTCCGTGCCCCGCGCAACCAGGATGTTGCCCGGCTTCACGTCCCGGTGCACCAGACCGTGGTCGTGCGCCGCGTCCAGCGCCGAGGCCACCTGCCCCGCGATCCGCGCGGCCGTCTCCACCGACAGCGGACCCGTCCGGTCGAGCATCGCCCGCAGGTCCTGCCCGGCCACGTAACGCATGGCGATGTACAGCAGCCCTTCCGTCTCCCCCGCCTCGAACACGGGCACGATGTGCGGATGGTCGATGGCCGCGGCCACCTTCGACTCGTGGACGAACCGCTGCCGGAAGGTGTCGTTGCGGGCCAGCTGGGGCGCCAACAGTTTGAGTGCCACCGTCCGGTCGAGCCGCAGGTCCCGGGCCCGGTAGACCACCGCCATGCCGCCGCGCCCGATCTCGCTCTCCACCAGGTACCCGGCGATCTGTCTCCCCCGCAGGTCGGAGGGGCGATCGGAGGACGGTTCGGCGCCGGCGGGCTCCCCCATCACTTGGTCCCCGGATCGTCCACGATCTGCGTCGGGGCGTGCCCCACCGGTCCGGCGGGCGGTACGTCGGCGCCGTCGGGCAGGACGTCGAGCTGGACCCCGACCGGGTCGGTCTCCGCGTCGGGCGAGGCTCCCGGGCCCGCGGCGACCGCGTAGGTGCTCAGGTGGTTCCCGTCGCCGTACAGCCACCGGCCGGCCGCCTCGTCGTAGAGCCACACCGACTCCCCGTCGAGCACGATCCCGGCGCGCAGGCCCCGTACGGAGCGCCGGAAGGCCTCGGCGTCCGTCCGCCCCGACCCGAGCTCCTCGACGGCCCGCCGGTAGCGCTCCACGGTCTGGGTGCTGCGCGCGAGCAGGGGCCTGGGGTCCTCGCCGCGGGCCGGCTGCTTCCCGTCGGCCGTGGGCGGCGGTTGCGGTACGACGACCAGGAGCCGGCCGTCCACCCACGCGGACCAGCCGTTGGCGCAGAGGACCTCGCTCCAGTCCCCGCGCCGGGACAGCAGTTGCACGGGCAGGAAGGGGTCCAGGGGGACCGTCGGCCGGGACGCGTCGGGGAACTCCCAGGCGGGCATCCCGTCCTGCGGGACCACGTGGGTGGGGTGGAAGTCTTCGACCGCGTCGGGGAAGGTCATCGCCGCGGCTGCTTCCGCATGACGGCCGGCTCGTGCTTGCGCAGCAGCCGGGACACCAGGAGGCCGAAGATCACGGACAGGACGGGCAGCATGCAGATGCTGAGCAGCCACACGCCGGTCTCGTGGTCGAAGATCGGGTCCTGGGTGAGTCTGCCGGGGACGATCGCGCCGAGCGCGATGGTGCCGCCCATCGCGCCCATCGCCCACCGGGCCGGCGCGAGCCACGCCACCTGTTCGAGGACGGCGACGTCGTAGAGCTTCAGCAGGGTGCCGCAGAAGACGACCTGGACGATGGCGAGGAGGACCAGCAGCGGCATGGTGACCTCCTCCTTGCGGACCAGGGCGGAGATGAGCAGTCCGAGCATCATCGCGGTGAAGGACAGCAGGGCGACGGCGAGGGTGATCTCGATGAGCGGTGGCATGACGACGCCCCTGCCGTTCGGGGCGTTGAGCTTCACTCCGCCGAGGGCCACGAGGGTCAGCACCACCGCCTGGCCGATCGTGATCGCGCCGAGCACCACCACCTTGGACATCAGGTAGGCGGAGCGGGACAGTCCGACGGCGCGTTCCCGCTGGTAGATCACGCGTTCCTTGACGAGTTCGCGGACCGCGTTGGCGGCGCCGGTGAGCACGCCGCCGATGGTCAGGATGAGCAGGGCGTTCAGTGCCGTCTCGGCGGTGAGGGTGTTCCCGGCGAGGGCACGGGCCATGGCCCCCATCATGAACGGCAGCGCGACCATGATGACGAGGAAGGTGCGGTCGGCGCTGAGCACGGCGGCGTACCGGCGGATCAGGGTGGAGAGCTGGGAGCCCCAGCTCTGCGCCTTCGGCGGTGGCAGGGGCGCGGCTCGGCCGGGCTCCGCGACATCTGCGACGGCTGCTGCGGGTCGGGGCAGGCGGGCGGTGACGTCGACGTAGCGGCGGTGGGCCGGCGAGGCCCGATAGGCCCCCGCCCAGTCGCGGTCCTGCTGGGTCTCGAACGCTTCGAACGCCTCCGGCCACTCTTCGAAGCCGAAGAAGGAGAGGGCATCTTGGGGCGGGCCGAAGTAGGCGACGCGTCCTCCGGGCGCGAGGAACAGCAGCCGGTCGCAGACGTCGAGGCTGAGCACGCTGTGGGTGACCACGATGACGGTGCGGCCGTCGTCGGCGAGGCCGCGCAGCATGTGCATCACCGAGCGGTCCATGCCGGGGTCGAGACCGGAGGTGGGTTCGTCGAGGAAGAGCAGGGAGGGCTTCGTCAGCAGTTCCAGGGCGACGGAGACGCGTTTGCGCTGGCCGCCGGAGAGGCTGTGGATGGGCTGGTCGGCCCGTTGGACGAGGCCGAGTTCGCGGATCACCTCGTCGACGCGGGCCTCGCGTTCCGCCTTGGCCGTGTCCTGCGGGAAGCGCAGCTCGGCGGCGTACACGAGGGCGCGGCGGACGGTGAGCTGGGCGTGCAGGATGTCGTCCTGGGGGACGAGTCCGATGCGGCTGCGCAGTTCGGCGTAGTCGCGGTAGAGGTCGCGGCCGTCGTAGAGGACGGTGCCGTTGTCGGCGGGGCGCAGGCCGGTGAGCGCGCCGAGCAGGGTGGACTTGCCGGCGCCGCTGGGGCCGACGACGGCGAGCAGGCACTTGGCGCCCACGGGGAAGGACACGCCGTCCATGAGGGTCTTGCGGCCGCGGTCGACGGTGACGTTGAGGTCCTGGACGTCGAGGGAGACCTCACCCGTGTCCACGTACTCCTGGAGCTGGTCGCCGACGAGGCAGAAGGCGGTGTGGCCGATGCCGACGATGTCGCCCTCGGTGAGGCGGGCGGTCCCGTCGATGCGGGCTCCGTTGAGGTAGGTGCCGTTGTGGCTGCCGAGGTCGGCGATCTCGTAGCTGCCGTCCGCCAGGGAGCGCAGTTCGGCGTGCCGGCGGGAGACGACGAGATCGTCGATGACGAGGTCGCTGTCGGGGGCACGGCCGATGCGCACCGCCGTACGGGGGGCCAGCGGGCGGACGGTGGTCGGCTGCCGGAAGGTGCCGGTCATGCCGGGGTTGGAGACGCGGGACGGCCGGGCGTCGCCGGGGGCGACCGAGGGCGCCCGGCCGACGACGACGGCGCGGGGACCGTCCTCGACGCTGCCGAAGCGGAGCTCGGTACCGACGCCGACGCTCCACTCCTGGACGCGGTGGCCGTCGACCCAGGTCCCGTTGGTGCTGTCCTCGTCCTCGATCGTCCAGTGGTCCCCTTCGGGGCGCAGGATCGCGTGGTGCCAGGAGACGCGGGCGTCGTCGAGGCAGATCTCGCAGAGGGGGTCTCTGCCCACGTGATAAGTCCGGCCGGGGCTCATCCGAGTGGAGCCGCGGTCGGTTTCCAGAACGAGCTCGGGCGCGGTCGGCACACCGGGGCGCTGGACCATGAGCAGATTTTCCCACGATCGGACCGGCGCGGCAGCGGCGCGGCATCACCGCAGGTCAGAGGCCTCTTATGGGTAATGACAACGGTCCCCGTTGCAGCCTTTGCCCATCTCGTCCGGGTGCGCTTCACTTCACGCGACGGACCCGAACACACGGGTGTGCGATGGAGACGGGGGACGCCATGTCTGGGCTCGACCAGGCTCACGACCACGACCACGATCACAAGAGCGGGCATGATCACGGCCACGGCCACGGCCACGGGCCCGGCGGCCACAGCCACGGGGTGTCCGCGGACGCCGACCGCCGGTGGCTGGCGATCGCGCTCGGCCTGATCGGCACGTTCATGGCCGTCGAGGTGGTCATCGGTGTCATGGCCCATTCGCTGGCCCTGATCTCCGACGCGGCCCACATGCTGACGGACGCCGTCTCGATCGTGCTCGCACTCATCGCGATGCGGCTGGCCGCCCGGCCCGCCCGCGGCGGATTCACGTACGGCCTCAAGCGCGCGGAGATACTCTCCGCCCAGGCCAACGGCCTGACCCTGCTGCTGCTGGCGGTCTGGCTGGCGTACGAGGCGGTGCGGCGCCTGATGGACCCGCCGCCGGTGGAGGGCGGTCTGGTCCTGGTGACGGCGCTCGCGGGCATCGTCGTCAATGTGGCGGCGGCCTGGTGCATCTCCCGGGCGAACCGTTCCTCCCTCGCCGTCGAGGGCGCCTACCAGCACATCCTGAACGACCTCTTCGCCTTCATCGGGACCGCCGTCGCCGGTGTGATCGTGCTGACCACCGGCTTCCGGCAGGCCGACGCGATCGCCACCCTCGTGGTGGTGGTGCTGATGGTCAAGGCGGGCTACGGGCTGGTCCGCGAGTCCGGTCGGATCTTCCTGGAGGCCGCCCCGGCCCATGTGGACCCGGACGCGGTCGGCGACCGGCTCGTCGGGCAGCCGCCCGTCACCGAGGTGCACGACCTGCACATCTGGACCATCACCTCCGGCCAGGCGGCCCTGTCGGCGCACGTGCTCGTGGAGCCGGCGGGCGACTGCCACGCCGTCCGCCGGGACCTGGAGCGACTGCTGGCCAAGGAGTACGGGATCACGCACACCACGCTCCAGGTGGACCACGCGCAGGACTCCCTCCTCACGGTGGGCCGCGCGGGCGCGGACCCCGAAGACCCGCACTGCGCGGACGCGCACGGGCCCGTCCACCGGCAGGGCCCGCACGACCACTGAGACGACCGCCGGGACGACCACTGGGTTCGCGCCCGGCGGGGCATACATGTGGCCATGAGCCACAAGAAGCGCAGTGCCGGGCTGCTCCTCTTCCGCCGCACGGGCGGGGCGGCGGGCCCCCCGGCGGACCACGGCATCGAGGTCCTGCTCGGCCGCATGGGCGGCCCGCTGTGGTCCGGGCGGGACGCCGGGGGCTGGGCGATCCCGAAGGGCGAGTACGAACCGGACGAGACGCCGCGGAACGCGGCCCGCAGGGAGTTCACCGAGGAGCTCGGGCTGCCCCCGCCGGACGGCGAGTACCTGCCGCTGGGCGACGTACGGCTGAGCAGCGGGAAGCTGGTGACCATCTGGGCGGTGGAGGCGGACCTCGACCCGGCGCTGATGGTGCCGGGAACCTTCTCCATGGAGTGGCCGCCGCACTCGGGGACCGTGCAGGAGTTCCCCGAGCTGGAGCGGGTGGCGTGGTTCGCTCCACCGGCGGCCCGCCGACAGCTGATCCCCGCGCAGATTCCCTTTCTGGAGCGACTGTTGACCCTATTGGAGGATTGATCGGACATTGACCCGACCTTTACTTGCCAACAAACCCCACCTGCATGGACATTGCACATATGACGAACGTCGTGCTGGTGGGAACCCTGGACACCAAGGGTGTGGAGTACGGCTGGCTGCGCGAGAGGCTGCTGCGCACCGGCGTCGAGGTGGTACTGGTCGATACAGGAATCATGGGTGAACCCCGGGTGCCCGCGGACGTGCCGCGCGAAGCGGTGGCCCGGGCCGCGGGAGCGGAACTGTCCGAACTGCGCACGGCCGCCGACCGGGGCGCGGCCGTGACCACGATGGCCCGGGGCGCGGAAGCGACCCTGTTACGCCTGCACGCCGAGGGTCGGCTGCACGCGGTGCTCGCGATCGGCGGCAGCGGCGGTACTTCCATCGCCACTCGGGCGATGCGCGCGCTGCCGCTGGGCGTACCGAAGCTGATGGTCTCGTCCATGGCGTCCGGGGACGTCTCCCCGTACGTCGGGTCCGCGGACATCACGATGATGTACAGCGTGGTGGACATCGCGGGGATCAACAGCATCTCCGCACCGGTCCTGGCGAACGCGGTGGAGGCCGTCGCCGGCATGGCCAAGGCCTTCGCCCGGGCCTCCCTGGAGCTGCGCCGCCCGGCGCGGCTGGGAGAGGGCTCGCGTCCGCTGGTCGCGGCGAGCATGGCGGGCGTGACGACGGACGGCGTGGACGCGGCCCGCGAGCGGCTGACCGAACTGGGCTACGAGGTGCTCGTCTTCCACGTCAGCGGGGCCGGCGGCCGGACCCTGGAGACCCTGGCCGGCCAAGGAGTCTTCGCGGGGGTCCTCGACCTGACCCTCAGCGAGCTCGCCGACGACCTGTGCGGGGGCATCCTCACGGCGGGTCCCGACCGGCTCAGTGCCGCCGGCAGGGCCGGGATTCCGCAGGTGGTGAGCCTGGGGGCGCTGGACATGGTCAAGTTCGGGCCGCTGGAGACCCTGCCCGAGCGGGTCCGGTACCGCCGGGTCCGCGTGCACAACCCGTCCATCACGGTGATCCGGACGACCGAGGCCGAGTGCGCGGAGCTGGGCCGCCGGGTAGCCGCCAAACTCCGCGCGGCGACGGGCCCCACGGAGGTCTGCGTCCCGCTCCGCGGACTGTCCACGCTCGGTGCGCCCGGCGGGCCCTACCATGACCCCGACGCGGACCGGGCGCTGTTCTCGGCGCTGCGCGACGGCTTGCTGGGCAGCGCCGCCCGGCTCCACGACTACGACACTCACATCAACGACCCGGCCTTCGGACGGGCGGCGGCGGACCGGCTGCACGCCATGATCGGCGCGGTGTCCGCCGCTGCCTGAGACGACCGGCGCGGTTGGGAACCAGCCGTGGCGGAAAGCGTGTCCTGGGGGGTGGGGGGGGGGGGGGGCCCCGCCCCCCCCCCCCCCCCCGCCGGGGGGGGGGGGGGGGGAAGAAAAACAGGGAGGGCCCCCCCGAAACACCAGGCAGCGGAGAGGCCCCGCC
>NZ_JBHWJY010000067.1:0-14688 GCF_042731135.1 Streptomyces sp. NPDC059874 | reverse complement strand
CGGGGGGGGGGGGGGGGGGGGGGGGGCGTGGGGGGGGGGGGGGGGGGGGGGGCGGGCGCGGGGGGGGGGGGGGGGCCCCCGGGGGGGGGGGGGGGGGTGGGGGGGGGGGGGCCGGGCCGCCCCCCCCCCCACCAGACCACTCGGCATGCAGGGGGCTCAGGCGATGACGAACACGTGGACGGTCCCCGGCTACTCCGAGGTCCGGGAACTCGGCTCCGGCGGCAGCGGCCGCGTGGTGCTCGCCGTTCACGACGGCACGGGCACGGCCGTCGCGGTGAAGTACCTCAGCGACCGGCTGCGCCAGGACCCCGCCTTCATCGGGGAGTTCAGGGCCGAGGCCCGGCTGCTCGGAGGCTTGCGCTCCCCGTTCGTGGTCGGGCTGTACGAGTACGTGGAGGCGCCCGGCGGCGCCGCCATCGTGATGGAGCTGGTGGACGGGATCTCCCTGCGCGCGCTGCTGAGGCAGTCCGGGCGGGCGGACGCCGAGGCCGCGCTGGTGGTCCTCAAGGGCTCGCTGCTCGGGCTGGCGGCGGCCCACCGGGAGGGTGTCGTCCACCGCGACTACAAGCCGGAGAACGTCCTCGTCGCGGCGGACGGCTCCTCCAAGCTGGTGGACTTCGGCATCGCCGCGAACCGCGGGACCACACCCGGTGTGGCCGGTACCCCGGCCTACATGGCACCCGAGCAGTGGCAGGGCCGGCCGGCCTCGCCCGCCGCCGACGTGTACGCGGCGACGGCGACCTTCTTCGAATGCCTCACCGGCCGCAAGCCGTACGACGGGGAGAACTTCGCGGAGCTCGCCGTCCAGCACATCGAGGCCCCGGTACCGGAGACCGAGGCGCCTGAGCCCGTACGGCCGCTGATCCGGCGCGGCCTGGCCAAGCAGCCGGAGCAACGGCCGGAGAACGCCGAGGCGTTCGTGGCGGAGCTGGAGGGCGTGGCGCTCGCCGCGTACGGGCCCCAGTGGGAGGAGCGCGGACAGCGCAAGCTGGCGGCACTGGCGGCGCTGCTGCCGCTGCTGTTCCCGTCGGCGGGCGCCCCGGCCGCGGGCACGACGGCGGTGGCGACGACCACGCTGAGCAGCGGCTCGGGCTGGGCCCCCGGCCGGCGTGGCTGGCTGGCGGCGGGTGCGGCCCTGGTGCTGGGGGCGGCGCTGGTGCTGACGACGGACGCGCTCGGCGCCTCCCCGGGCGGGTCCGCGGCGCTCAGCGCCTTCGCCACGACGAGCCCGGCCCCGCCCGGTTCGACCTCGCCGACGCCGAGCCCGACCGCTTCCGCTTCCCCGACCCCCTCGCCGAGTCCGAGTCCCAGTCCGTCCGCCTCGCCGAGCGCTTCGCCGTCCCTGTCGCCCCCGCCGTCCTACAGCCCGTCCCCGACACCGACGCCGAAGCCCACGACGCCCAAGCCCACGACGCCTCCGCCGTCCCCGACGGTGACCGTGTTCGCAGCCGGGGTGAACCTCACGCAGACCGCCCTGGACCGCGGTCAGGCGGCGGTCACCCTGAAGGCTTCGGGCACCGGGACCGTGAAGGTCACCTTCCAGTGGTTCACCGGGGACGCGAACAACCCCTTCGCCACGTCCGACGGCACCGAAGTACACGAGTACGCCGTCGGATCCGCGCTCCCCGCGGTCCCGCACACCTTCACCGGGGCGGGCTGCTACTGGGGCGTCCGGGTCACGACCACTCCGACGGCCGGGGCCGGTCCGGCGACGCACAGCATCCAGGCCAAGCGGAGGTGCGTTCCCGCATGAACAACGGCACGGGCAACGGCGATGACGACTACAGCGCCACGGTCCTCGGCAGTCACTGGTTCACCGGCCCCGCAGGGCCGGGCACGGTCGCACCCGACCGGGTCGAGGGGTCCGTGCTCCGCTTCGGGCCCGGGGTCACCGCGGCCATGCCCGCGCCGTTCCCGGTGGCCGTCACCCCCGCGCCCCGGCGCCGCCGCGTCGCGGGCCTGCGGCGCTACACCCTCGCCGCGGTGGTCCTGCTCGCGGTGCTGGCGTACCTCGGGTGGCAGCGGTTCGGGCCCGCCCTCGAAGTCCGGAGCCTGGCCGTGAGCACCGACCCCCAGGGCCCGCCCTGCGACACGGCGGCCGACGTGGTGGCGGTCGTCGGCACGAACGGGCGCCCGGGCACGCTCACCTACCGGTGGGCGCGCAGCGACGGCACCTACTCCGAGCGGCTGACCGAGCGGGTGCCGCGCGGGCAGCGGGAGGCACGGCTGCACCTGCTGTGGACCTTCCAGGGCCGGGGGACCTACCCGGCGAAGGCCGAACTCCAGCTGCTGTCGCCCGAGCGGCGCACGGCGGCCGTGGAGTTCACTTACCGCTGCCGCCCGTAGCCGGGGTTCCAGGGGCGGACAGGCGGATGACGGCGAGGCCGCCGTCGAGGTCGACGCGGCTCCGCGGCGGGGCGCCGTCCTCCTCGTCGTCGCGCATCACGAGGGCGCTCCGGCGCTCCTTGAGTTCGTTCTGCTTGCCCGGCGAGAAGCTCGCGTGCAGCTGCTCGAAGCCGGTGCTCGAGATCTGCCCCTGGCGCCCGTTCCACCGCCAGGGCAGCAGACCGGCGCGGCCCGCCCGGACCAGCGCCAGGTCGAGGAACGCCATCGCGGTGAGCAGCAGGGCCAACCCCGGGAGCGTCATGAAGATGACAAAGCCCATGGCCCGACCCTAACCGATCCGTACTTTCGACCGAGGCGGTCGTGGCCTTCCGGCCGAAGCCCGCGGCCGCGTCCGCTGGTTGACTCGTATGTGTTGCCGAGGGATCAGGGATGTCCCTTTCGGCAGCCATGAGTGTCACGTTCCAGCCGGCGAACACCCCAACCGGAACGTGGCCGTCCCGCACGGGTGCCAAGTCCGCGCGGGAGGCCCGCGGCCGCTTTGGGGAGCGGCCGCGGGCCATTCGTCCGCCTCCCCATGTTTGGCCGTCCCCCGCCGCAACCGGGGGACGGAGCTCAGAAACGGGCGTGCGCCGTGATGTCGGCCTCGAACTCGCCCGTCATGGCCGGAGTCACCGTCGGCCGGCACTGCGCCACCGCCGCCAGGTAGTCCTCCGTGGTCGCGCCCAGCTGCGCGGCCGCCGCGCCGCGCGCGCCCACCGCCTCCAGGTCCCGCTCGAAGGACACCTGCGCCGCGATCCGCGCCGCGTGCTCGATGTCGGCCGGGGTGAACAGCTCGGTCGCCGCCACCAGGACGCTGACGTCGACGTCCGCGCGCCCGGCCGTGTACCGCGACCAGATCGCGGCGCGGGCCCCGGCGTCCGGTGTGCCGATCGGGATCAGGTAGTCGAAGCGTCCGGGCCGCAGGAAGGCCGGGTCGAGCGAGCGGATGGAGTTCGTGGCGCACACCAGCAGCCGCTCGTCGCCCTCCCGGAAGCCGGGTATCAGCTTGAGCAGTTCGTTCGTGACCCCGTGCATCCCGCCGGGCTGGGCGGGCTCGCTGCGCACGGGCGCGATCTCCTCGACCTCGTCGATGAAGACGAGCACCCGCTCCAGCTCGGAGATCCGGGCGAAGGCGTCGCGCAGCGCGGTGGCGAGGTTGCCCCCGTCGGCGAGCCGGGACGGCAGCAGTTCGACGAACGGCCAGCCGAGCCGGGAGGCGATGGCGCGGGCGAAGGTGGTCTTGCCGGTGCCGGGCGGGCCGAAGAGGGTGATGGCGCGCGGCGGCCGGACGCCGTGGGCGGCGGCCCGCTCGGGCTCGGCGAGCGGCAGCACCACGCGCCGCTCGATGAGGTCCTTCTCCGTCTCCATCCCCGCGACCTTCGCCCACAGGTCGTTCGCCAGGAAGCGGCCGCCGAGGTCGGCGAGCAGCCCCGCGGCGGGTCCGTGCAGGGGCTCGGTCTTCTCGAAGTAGGCGACGGCGGGCTGCCGGGTGTATCCGGCGTTCAGCAGTCCCTCGCCGAGCAGGTCCTCCTCCGGGAGCACGTACGCGATGCGGCCGACGCGGGCGGCGATGAGGCGCCGCTCCAGCTCGACGAGCAGGGCGCTGGCGAGGCCCCGGCCGCGCCAGCCCGAGGCGATCGCGATGCGCATGACCCAGGCCCGCTCGCCGGTGACGCAGGCGAGCGCCGCGCCGATCGGGACGCCCTGGTGGACGGCGACCACGCAGGGCTGCCGGTCGGTGAGGGCGCTGATGCACTCGGCGAGCGAGAAGACGGATTCCTGGCCGAGTTCGGCCGTGGTGTCGATCAGGTGGACCACCGCGGCGAGATCGCTCTCGCGGTAGTCGTGGATGAGCCAGTTCACCGGGTACCGCCCCTCGTTCGTGCTCCTTGCGGTGAGGCTAGGGGCGGTGGGGCCGGGCGATCACGCTCCGCCGTGCACAACAGGTGGTCCGGAAACCGTCCGTGGCGTCCATAGACTGGTGCTTTCCGCCCGAACGCCCGACCGAGGACTCCAGCACCTTCATGCTTTGCCACATACCCGCGGCCCGACGCGGGCATCTCATATGGCTCATCCCCTTCCTGTGGACCCTGGCGTTCGGTCTGTGGGGGCTCTCCCGGCAGGACAGCGTGTGGCGGGACGAGGCCGCGACCTGGCAGGTCGCCGGCCGCTCTGCGGGCGAGATCTGGGCGATGCTCGGGAACGTCGACGCCGTGCACGGCCTGTACTACCTGCTGATGCACGGCCTCTTCGAGGTCTTCGGCGCGAGTACGACCACCCTGCGGCTGCCCTCGGTGCTGGCGGTGGCGGCCGCCGCGGCCTGTTTGGCGTTGATCGGGCGCCGGCTGGCCGGCTTCTGGGCGGGGCTCGGCGGCGGACTGGCCCTCGGGCTTCTGCCCGCGGTCCAGTTCCACCTCCAGGAGGGCCGGCCGTACGCGCTGGTCGCGGCCGGGGCAGGACTGTCGACCCTGCTGTTGGTGTCCCTGCTGTCCCCGGAACCCGCCCGCCCCGGGCGTCGGGCGTGGCCGCGCTGGACGGCGTACGGGCTCACCGTGCTGGTGTGCGCCCTGTTGAACTGGCTGTCGCTGCTGATCCTGCCCGCGCACGCGGTGACCCTGTGGTGGGTGCGGGCCGGGCGCGGTGTGTGGCTGCGCTGGACGGCGTACGGATCGGGCGCGGTGGCGGGGGCCCTGCCGCTGATCCTGTTCAGCCGGGGCCAGTCCGATCAGGTCTCGTGGATACCGCCGCTGACCTGGCACATGCTGATCGGCCCGGGCATCCTGCTGGCGATCGGCGGCCTCGGGGCGTGGGCGGACCGCCCTGACCGGTCACGGCTTTCGGCGGCCGCGGTCGGGTTGCCGCTGCTGGCGGTGCCGCAGCTCGGGCTGATCGGCCTGTCCCTGGTCCAGCCGCTGTTCCTGGACCGGTACGTCCTGTTCAGCCTGGCGGGGCTGGCGCTGCTGATCGGCGCGGCCCTGGGGGCGGCCGTACGGGCCTGCGCTCCCCGGTTCCCGCGGGCGGTCGGCCTGCTCGTGCCGGGGGTGGTCGGGGTCGCGGTGTTGACCCTGCTGCCGGTGGAGCTGGGCAAGCGGGACCCGGCGAGCCGGGTCGACGACGTGCTGGCGGTGGCCGGTGAGGTGGCCCGTTTGAAGCACGCGGGGGACGCGGTGCTCTTCGTACCGGCCGCGCGGCGGGACACGGCGCTGGTCTCCCCCGACGCCTTCATGGGCCTGGCCGACATCGCCCTCGCCCGGACCCCGGTGGCCTCGGCCACCCTCAAGGGCGAGGAGACCGACCCGGCGCGGATCCGGGCGGCGCTGCTGGACCGGCGACGGGTGCTGCTGGTGACGGACTCGGCGAAGGTCGCGAAGGCGCCGTCGGCGGATCGGGACAAGGTGAAGGCCGCCGTCCTGCGCGAGCACTTCACGGTGGTGGAGGACCGGCAGCTCCGGGGCCGTCGGGTGACGGTGTACGAGCGCCGCGTCTAGGTCCTGTCGGGCCTGCCTTTCGGATCAGGTCCTGGGGGGTCCGAGTTTCACTTCGGGTGCACGGGATTCACAGGGGATTCATACGGAATCCCCGGCTCCGGACAAAGGTTCGGCAGGCAGGGTGGGGCCATGATCCACCGAACGCTCCACCGACCGGCCCGGCGCACCCGTGCGCGGCGGGCGTCCCGGATCCTGGCGGCCCTCGCCGCCATGGCCGCCCTCGTCAGCGTGGACGTGCCCGACGCGGTGGCCGGCGTACCGCTCGGGGTCACCGCGCAGGCCCGGCCCGACGCCACGGCGAACCGGGTGGGTGCCCTCTTCGCGGGCGGGCTCGACGGCGGACACTTCTGCACCGCCGCCGTGGTGCACAGCGAGGGCCGCGACGTGATCGCCACCGCCGCGCACTGCCTGGAGGATCCGGACTCCACCGTCTTCGCCCCGGGCTACCGGGACGGCGAGGCCCCGTACGGGCTGTGGCGACTCACCGCCGTGCACGTCGCCGCGGGCTGGACGGACGGCGAGGACCCGGACGCGGACATCGCCTTCGCGACGGTGGCCCCGGTCGACGGGGCGACGCCGGGGAGGCACGTCGAGGACCTGGTGGGCGGCTTCCCGGTCGCCGCCGAACAGCCGGACGACCCCACGGTGGCGATCATCGGCTACCCGCGCACCCTGGAGGCCCCTCTGCGGTGCGCGAACACCACCGCGCTGTTCTCCGGGACCCAGCGCCGGATCGACTGCCCGGACCTCAGCGGCGGCACCAGCGGCAGCCCGTGGCTGGTGGACGGCTCGCTGGCCGGGGTGCTCGGCGGGTACGAGGGCGGCGGGACCGTACCGGAGGTCTCGTACAGCGCGGTGATGGGAGACCAGGCCGTTGAGTTGTACCGCGAGGCGGCCGACGCCGGCTGAGGCGGCCCGACCCGAAAATCAGGACCTGGCGGGGAGGCGTTCGGCCTCGGGCGCCGAGGGCTGCGCGGGGACCAGGTCGATGGACGGCCGGGACGGGCCCGGGGTCCCCGACCTGATGTCCTGCACTCCGCGGCGCAGGCTGTCGCGCAGCATGCGGCCCAGCGGACGCTCGATCAGCCTGTGCATGATCCAGGCGATCGCCAGCATGACGGCGGTCACGCCGATGGCGAGGGGTACCGGCGCCACCTCGGAGCGGAAGTGATGGATGATCGTCAGCCCGGCCATCATGTGGATCAGGTAGAGCGGGTAGGTGAGCGCCCCGGCGTGCGGCAGCCAGCGCCAGTGGACGCGGTCGAAGGCACCGAGCGCTATGCCCGCCATGACGGCGAAGCCGAGCAGGATGATCAGGTGGGCGGGCCAGTCACGGATGTGCTCGGTGGCGGTCTTGCCCAGGCTGGCGACCATACGGGCCCCCACGTGGTGCTGCGCGAGGAGGAACTGGGCCAGGACGACGGCCCACAGGACGGCGTTCGGCCGGAAGCGGCGCATCAGGTAGAACGCGATCCCGGCGATGAAGTACGGGGAGGCGGAGGGGACGGCGAAGAAGGACAGCACGCCGTTGTCGACGGTGGGGGCGACGACGCCGGCGAGGGTCCAGACCCCGCAGAAGAGGACGCAGTTGCGGTAGGTCAGACCGCGCATGACGACGACCGCGAACAGCACGTAGAACTTGAGCTCGACGAAGAGCGTCCAGTACGCGTCGTCGATGTTGGGGACGCCGAGGCCGCCCTGAAGCATCGACAGGTTCACCACGACATCGGTGATCCGCTCGACCTCCCTCACCTCGGGCCAGTTGAGGAGCACGAGGGAGGTGAAGGCCACCGCCGCCCAGTAGGCGGGGAAGAGCCTGGAGACCCGGGAGACCGCGAAGTCGCCGACGGTGCGCCCCCAGGCGCTCATACAGATGACGAACCCACTGACCAGGAAGAAGATCTCGACGCCGAGCCAGCCGTAGACGGCGAACCCGCGGGCGACCGGGAAGACGCCCTCGGTCGGTTCGCCCCAGGCGCTCGCGAGGACCACGTAGTGGTAGAAGAGCACGGCGAGTGCGGCGAACACCCGGACGCCGTCGAGGACCGCGAGGCGCCCGGCGGGGGCTCCGGCACGCGTCCGGCTGCTCGCCGGCGGCCCTTCGGCCGGATTGCTCACACTCATCCCTCGACCGTCCCGTGGTAGCACTGCTGTCCGGATATCGCTCAGATGAGCGGACGTGACCGGAACTGTATCGCGCTCACAGACGGTTCACAGGGTCGGGCGGGGTGACGGACGCCTCACCTCCGGTTCGTCGGGCGCCTCACTCCGTGACCTCGGCAGGGATCTGCGCGGGCATCTCGAACCACGTGGGCTCGTCGCGCATGGCCTGGTCGATGCGGAGCAGCGCGAACGGTTCCAGCGGCGGCAGGGCGGTCGGCTCGAACCAGGCCACCTCCAGCGACTCGTGGTCGTTGGCCCGGGCCTCGCCGCCGGTCGCGCGGCAGCGGAAGGTGATGTCCTGGAACTGGCAGACGTCGCCGTTGGGATAGGTGATGGGGTCGAGCATCTGCACGAGGACCACCCGTTCGGGGACGCAGCGCACCGCGGTCTCCTCGTGGACCTCGCGCACGGCGGTCTCGGCCGGCTGCTCACCGGGCTCGCAGATGCCCCCGACCACGGACCAGAGCCCGGTGTCGGAGCGCCGGCCGAGCAGCACCCGGCCCCGGTCGTCGAAGACGATGGCCGTGACGCCGGGCAGCAGGAGCAGCTGGTGTCCGGCGGTGGCACGGATCTCGCGGATGAAATCGGGTGTGGTCATCCCTCGACCCTACGAGGCTCCGGGCGCGGGTCCGACGTCAGGCCGAGCGGCGTGCGCGGATCCGGCGGGTCAGGACCAGGCCGAACCCGCCCGCGGCGAGCAGCAGGAGCGCGTACTCCGGGAGCGGGCCCAGCCGGGTGGCCGGCGTCTCGGTGGAGCGCAGCGGGATCTCGGCGACCAGCGCGTCCGCGGTGAACATCTTCGTCTGCTGGACGATCTTCCCGTCGGGGCGGATGACCGCGCTGACCCCGCTGGTGACGGGGACGAGGACGGTGCGGCTGTGCTCGACGGCGCGGATCCGGTCCATGGCGAGCTGCTGGTAGGTCATCTGGGTCCGGCCGAAGGTGGCGTTGTTGCTGGGTACGGCGATGACCTGGGCGCCGTCCCGGACGGTGGAGCGGACCGCGTCGTCGAAGGCGGCCTCGAAGCAGGTGACCATGCCGACGCCGGTGCCGGCCATGTCGAAGACGCCGGGGTCCTTGCCGGGGCCGAAGTCGCGGCGCACCCGGTCGACGTCGGAGCTGAATAGCCGGACGAAGGAGCGCATCGGGATGCGCTCGCCGAAGGGCTGGATCTTGCGCTTGTCGTAGGTCTCGGTGGGGCCCTTGACCGGGTCCCAGAGGATCATCGTGTTGCGCAGCGGTCCGGTCTCCGGGGCCACGACGGCGCCGATGGCGACGGGCACGCCGATGGCCTTGACCGCCCGCTCGATGGCGTCGTACGCGTCGGGCTGGGAGTACGGGTCGAGGTCGGAGGAGTTCTCCGGCCAGACGACGAAGTCGGGCTTGGGGGCGCGGCCGGCCCTGACGTCCTCGGCGAGTTCGATGGTGCGGTTCACGTGGTTGTCGAGGACCCGGCGGCGCTGGGCGTTGAAGTCGAGGCCCAGGCGCGGAACGTTGCCCTGGATGACGGCGGCGACGACCGTGCCGTCCTCGGCGGAGTCGGAGACCAGCGGGCGGGCCGCGAGACCTGCGCCGATCGGGGCGACGACGGTGAGGGCGGCGAGGGCGGCGGTGGCTCGGCCGGGGTTCTCGCGGGCCGCGCGCAGGGCCGCGTACAGGCCGAATCCGCACAGGGCGACGGCGAAGGAGAGCAGTGGGGTGCCGCCGAGGGCGACGAGCGGGGTGAAGACCCCGTCGGCCTGACCGAAGGCGAGCTTGCCCCAGGGGAAGCCGCCGAAGGGGATCCGGGCGCGCAGGGCCTCACCGGCGACCCAGACGGCCGCGGCGAAAACCGGCCAGGCGGGGAGCCGGCCGACGAGGGCGATGCCGAGGCCGGTGAGCCCGATGAAGAGGGCTTCGACGGCGCCGAGAGCCAGCCACGGCACCGGACCGACCTCCTCGCCGGTCCAGACGAGGAGCGGCAGCAGGAAACCGAGCCCGGCGAGGAGCCCGAGGCCGAACCCGGCCCGGGCGCGGCGGCCGAGGAGGCAGCCGGCGAGCAGGGCGAGCGCGAGGGGCGCCAGCCACCACAGGGGGCGGGGCGGGAAGCTGAGGTAGAGCAGCACCCCCGCGAGAACCGCGAGCGGCGCGCGCACCAGCCACAGGGCGGTCCGCGGCCCCATCCGGGAAAACACACCGCCCCGCGTCGGGGGGGCGCCTTCGGCCGGGCCGGCGGGCTTCGTGGGCTCGTTCCCGGCCGTGCGGGTGACACTGCTGCTCATCTGGCGGAGTGTACGTCCCCGAGGTCAAAGGGCTGGTAAGGATCTATCGGGCGAGGGCCCGGAGGTGGGTGCGGATGACCCGGACGGCGTTCTCCGCGTCGTCGACGGTGACCGTGAACAGCTTCCCGTCGCCGAGTGTCAGTTCCACGCCCTCGCCGCGCCGGACGACGACCGCGGTGCCCTTCTCGGGGCGCCAGCGGTAGCCCCAGCCGCCCCACTGCTGCGGGGTGATGCGGGGGAGGAATTCTGCCGAGGCCACCTCGCTGAGCCGGATCTTGCGGCGGGGCAGCCCGACGTGACCGCAGCGCACTTCCAGGGCCTCGGCGTCGATGGTGACGGCGACGTGCACGAAGGCGAGGGTGCCGAAGAGGATCAGCAGCCCCGCGGCGAGGCAGCCGATCACGGACATGAGCAGGGGCACGTAGCCCGAGGTCCAGGCGTTGTCGACGGCGAGTTCGACGCCGAGCGCCAGGCAGGCCGCACCGGCCACCGCCAGCAGCCACTGCGCGCGGTTGGAGGCCCGGCCCGTCCAGAGCGGACCTGCGGGGTGAACCGTCATGTTGTGCAGCGTACTCACGTTCCGCACCGGCGCCACCGCCTCTCGCCCACTCGCCGCAACGCGCGTCTGCCCGTGCCTGACCTCAACCAAACTTGAGGCGGCGGTTGGGCGCCGGGTGGGCGTCAGCCCGGCAGGATGCGGACGAGTGCGTCGCGCAGGGCCGGGCGGCGGGCGCTCATGAAGCGGTGCAGGTTCCGCGAGGCGAAGGCCACGCGCTGCGCGCTGCGGCGCCGCTCGGCCCCGTACGCGCGCAGCGCCCCCGGCAGCCCGGCCGGTCCTCGCTCCGCCACCGCGCGGGTCAGGGCCTCGGCGTCGAGCAGGGCGGTACAGGCGCCCTGCCCGAGGTTGGGCGTCATGGCGTGGGCGGCGTCACCGACGAGGGCGACCCGGCCGGCGGCGGTGAAGGCGGGGAGCGCGGGGTACAGGTGGCGCATCTCGTACCGGATCCACGTGGAGGGGTCGGTCTCGGCGAGGACGCGCGGGACGGGGTCGTGCCAGCCGGCGAAGGCGTCGCGCAGTTCGTCGGCGGTGGTGGCCTCGGGAACGGTGGCGTACCAGTTGGTGCGGCCGGGCTCGACGGGGGTCATGCCGAAGAAGCGGCCAGCGCCCCAGGTCTCGCCGTACACACCCGTCTCGAATCCGGCGGTGCCGATCCAGGCGACCGTGCCGATGTGGCGCGGGCGGCTGCGGGAGCCGAAGTGCGCGGTGCGGACCGCGCTGTTGATGCCGTCGGCGCCGACGAGGAGGTCGACGCCGGGCTGCACGGCGGCCTCGGCCGCGAGGGGCCGCCCGTACTCGATCTTCGTGCCCCCGAGCCGATCGAGCTCGGCGAGCAGGGCGTCGATCAGGTGGGGGCGGGAGACGAGGAGCTCGGGCCTGCCCGCCTTGCGCTCGATCCTTTCGAGCGGGAGAGCGGCGAGCACCGTGCCGTCGGGCCGCCGGATCCGCCCCTCTCGGTACGGAACGGCGCGCGCCCGCAGCGCGTCGCCGAGGCCGAGCCGGTCGAGGGCGGATTGGGCCGTGGGGTGGATCCCGAAGGCGGTTCCGTAGCGTTCGAGCGCGGTGCGCCGCTCCAGGACCGTCACCTCCCAGCCCGCGCGGCGCAGCCCGATGGCGGTGGCGAGTCCACCGACTCCGGCTCCGACGACGAGGGCCGAACCGCTGCTGCCACCCATGACCTCATCCCTTCACCCGCCCGATAGAACCACCACATCCGTGGTACTACATCTGTGGTACCACGGATGTGGTTAAGCTGGCAAGGTGAATCAGGACCGAAGGGACCGGCTGCGGGACGCGGCCGTCGCCGTACTGGCGGAGGCGGGCGGGCGCGGGCTGACGCACAGGGCCGTCGACGCGGCCGCCGATGTGCCGACGGGCACGGCCAAGAACTACTTCCCGACCCGCGACGCGCTGCTGCGGGCCGTCGCCGAACGCTGCCTGGAGCAGTACCTGGCCCTGGCCGCCGGGCCCCCGCCCGGCGACGCGGAGCAGCTGGCGGCCCTACTCGCGGGGCTGCTGCGGAACGTCGCCGGGCCCGGGCGGCCGCGCGTGCTCGCCTATCTGGAGCTCCAGACCGAGGCCACCCGGCGACCGTGGCTGGCGGCGCTGCTGGACCCGATCGGCGCCGCGGACTTCGCGGCCCACGCCCACCTGCTGCGCGCGGCCGGATTGCCGGCCGGGCCGGAGGCGGCCCGCGCCCTGACCCTCGCGCTGCACGGCGCGATCCCCCACCTCCTGGCGGGCGCGCCGGACACCCTGGCGGCGGCCGGCCTCGACGACCTGGACCGCTTCGCCCGCGAACTGCTGGTCGCCGTATGCCCCGAGGAGGCCCCGTGACCACCCGGCTCGACCGGGCCGTGGGCGCCGTCCTGGGTTCGGCGGCGGGTGACGCACTCGGCGCGCCGTACGAGTTCGGCCCGGCCGGAGCCTTGACCGCGCGCGGCGAGGAGATGCGCGGGGGCGGCGGCTGGGATCCCGGCGAGGCGACGGACGACACCCAGATGGCGGTCCTCGTCGGCGAGTCCCTGCTGGAGCGGGACGGCCTGGACCTCCCGGACGTCTTCGCCCGGTTCCAGCGCTGGGCCGCGGGCGATCCGAAGGACATCGGGCTCCAGACCGAGGACGTGCTGACCAACGGCGAGCCCTGGAACTTCGCGGCGGCCCTGCACTTCCAGGTCAACGCCCGTGCGGCGGGCAACGGTTCGCTGATGCGGGCGGCCACCTCGGCGGTGTACTTCGCGGCCGCCGGGCGCGAGGCGACCATGGCCGCCGCCCGCCGCATCGCGGCCCTGACGCACGGCGACCGGGCGGCCTGGGAGGGGACGGCCGTACTGCACGAACTCGTACGCGTGGCCCTGGACGGGGCCGATCCGCTGACCGCACTCCCGGCGACGCTCGCAGCCGTCCATCCGGCCCATCGCGAGCGGTACGGGCACGTCCTCGCGCCCGACTGGAACCCCGGACTGGCCACCGAGTTCAACGGGGCGGTGTGGCCCTGCCTGGGCTCGGCCGTGTGGGCACTGCGGACCACCACCGGCTTCGCGCAGGCCGTACGGGCCGCCGTGGACCTGGGCGGGGACACCGACACGGTGGCGGCGGTGACGGGGGCCCTGGCCGGGGCGGTGTACGGGCAGCAGGCGATCCCCGCCCACTGGACCGCCACGCTCCACGCACCACTGCCCGGGTTCGGGAACCGCGTCCTGAACGCGGCGGACCTGCGCGGCCTGGCTCAGCGGCTCGCGGCGGCCGGTTCCCGCTGAGGTTCCAGCCGGCGGCCGCGGGCTACCCGACGGGCGCGCCGTGGCCCGCGAGCAGCCGTCCTTCGGCGTACCCGAGCGCGGCGGCGGGGAGCGCCCCCTCGCGCCCACTGCACAGGACGGTCAGTCCGCCCGTGCGGGGCAGAGCGGGCTCCGGCCCGGTGCCGAGGCGGCGCAACGCCTGCACGGCGACGGGCTCGGCGGACCCGTGGAAGACGAAGTCGGCTCCCCCGGTCCGTACGGCCAGGGCGGCCCGGATCGCGGCCTCGACCAGCTCGTAGTGCGTACAGCCGAGTACGACGTCGGTGACGTCGGCCGGAGTGAGCGCGGCGGCCGCGGCGACGGCGGCCTCGACGGCGACGTCGTCCGCCGCCTCCACGGCCTCGGCGAGCCCGGGACAGGGCACCTCGGTGACCGAAACACCGGAGGCGAACTCGCTGATCAGCCCGCGCTGGTAGGGGCTGCCGGTGGTGGCAGGCGTGGCCCAGATCGCCACGCGCCCACCGCCCGCCGCGGCAGGCTTGATCGCCGGCACGGTCCCGATGACCGGGATCCCCGGCTCCAGTTCCGCCCGCAACGCGGGCAGGGAGTGCACGGAGGCGGTGTTGCAGGCCACGATGAGCGCGTCCGGCCGGTGCGCGGCGGCGGCCCGCGCGACGGCCAGGGCCCGCACCGCGAGCGAGGCGGGCGTCCGCGGCCCCCAGGGCATCCCGTCGGGGTCGTTGGACAGGATCAGGTCCGCGTCCGGCCGCAGCCGCCGTACCGCCGCGGCCGCCGCGAGGAGGCCGATTCCGGAGTCCATGAGGGCGATCTTCACGCGGCCACCTTAGTCGACGCCCCGCCGCGTGCCCTGCGGTGCGGGGGGCTCGGCCCCGCACCCCGCGCCTCAAACGCCGGCGAGGCTGGGATGGTCCTCCCGGGCGGGATCTCGACCCTCGGGTCCACCCCGCGCCTCAATCGCCGGCGGGGCTGGGGGTGGTGCCCCCGGGCGGGGTTTCGCTCCTCGGGCCGGTCCGCGGTGTCCCTCCGGGGCGTCTCCTCGTCCTCGCGCACTGAGGGTCATCCCGGCTGCTGAG
>NZ_JBHWJY010000066.1:0-47965 GCF_042731135.1 Streptomyces sp. NPDC059874 | reverse complement strand
CCTCAAGTCGCTGCAGCGGGGTCTGGGGGGCGTCCTCCGGGCGATGCAGCATTGCGATGCCGGCCGCGGCTTTGGTGGCCGCGGTGAGCTTCTGGATCGTGAACCTGGCGTTCGTCTAGCGGGAGCGGGCTTCCTGCTGGGGGTCCGGGGGTCGTCCCCCGGGCGATGCAGCATTGCGATGCCGGCCGCGGCCCTGGTGGCCGCGGTGAGCTTCTGGATCGTGAACCTGGCGTTCGTCTAGCGCGCAGAACGAGAGCGGGCCGGCTCCCCCCACCCAGGGGGAGCCGGCCCTTTCTTTCTTTCGCCTTGCGGTGGCACCGCCATGCAGCACCGCAGGACGTTTACGACATCTCTTTAGCCGAAGCGGCCGGAGATGTAGTCCTCGGTCGCCTGCACGGACGGGTTCGAGAAGATCCGGTCCGTGTCGTCGATCTCGACGAGCTTGCCGGGCTGGCCGACCGCCGCGAGGTTGAAGAAGGCGGTGCGGTCCGAGACGCGGGCCGCCTGCTGCATGTTGTGCGTCACGATGACGATCGTGAAGCGCTCCTTGAGCTCGCCGATCAGGTCCTCGATGGCGAGGGTGGAGATCGGGTCGAGGGCCGAGCAGGGCTCGTCCATCAGCAGGACCTGCGGCTCGACCGCGATGGCGCGGGCGATGCACAGGCGCTGCTGCTGACCGCCGGAGAGGCCGGAGCCCGGCTTGTTCAGGCGGTCCTTGACCTCGTTCCACAGGTTGGCGCCCTGGAGGGACTTCTCCACGATGTCCGTGAGCTCGGACTTCTTGAAGGTGCCGTTGAGGCGCAGGCCCGCCGCCACGTTGTCGAAGATCGACATGGTGGGGAAGGGGTTCGGACGCTGGAAGACCATGCCGACCGTGCGGCGGACCGCGACCGGGTCCACGCCGGGGCCGTACAGGTTCTCGTCGTCCAGGAGCACCTTGCCCTCGACGCGGCCACCGGGGGTGACCTCGTGCATGCGGTTGAGGGTGCGCAGGAAGGTGGACTTGCCGCAGCCGGACGGGCCGATGAAGGCGGTCACGGAGCGGGGCTCCACGGTCATCGAGATGTCATCGATGGCCTTGTGGGCGCCGTAGAAGGCGGACAGTCCGCTGACGTCGATTCGCTTTGCCATGAGGGGTCACTTCGCTTTCATGAGTCGCGTCAGCGACCGGTCTTCGGGGCCTTCCAGCGGGCTATGCCGCGGGCCACCAGATTGAGGATCATGACGAAGGCGATCAGGACGAGCGCCGCTGCCCATGCCCGGTCGTAGGAGGCTTCACTGCCGACCTTGTACTGCTCCCAGATGTAGAGGGGGAGCGAGGACTGGGCGCCTTCGAAGGGGTTGCCGTTGATCAGCTGGGAGCCGAAGACCAGCAGCATGATCGGCGCGGTCTCACCGGCGATGCGGGCTACTGCCAGCATGACACCCGTGGAGATGCCGCCGATGGCGGTGGGGAGCACGACCTTGAGGATCACGCGCCACTTCGGCACCCCGAGGGCCAGGGCGGCCTCGCGCAGCTCGTTCGGGACGAGCTTGAGCATCTCCTCGGTGGAGCGGACCACGACCGGCATCATCAGGATCGACAGGGCCATGGCGCCGGCGAAGCCGGAGGGGCCGAAGCCGAGCATCAGGTTCCAGGTCGTCAGGATGAACAGACCCGCGACGATGGAGGGGATGCCGGTCATGACGTCGACGAAGAAGGTCACGGCCTTGGCGAGCGAGCCCCGGCCGTACTCGACCAGGTAGACGGCGGTCAGCAGGCCGATGGGCGCCGCGATCAGGGTGGCCAGGGCGACCTGCTCGATGGTGCCGAGCAGCGCGTGGTAGACGCCGCCGCCCTGGTCGAAGCTGGTCACGCCGTTCATGGAGTGGCTGAGGAAGTTCCCGTTGAGGAGCTTCACTCCGCGGCTGATCGTGGTCCACATCAGCGACAGCAGCGGGACGACCGCGAGGACGAAGCAGACCCACACGACGGAGGTCGCGACGCGGTCCTTGGCCTGGCGGCGGTTCTCGATCACCGCGCTGGCGGTGTACGTGACGGCGACGAAGAGCAGGGCCGCGATCAGGCCCCACTGGACCTTGCTGTGGAGGTCGAAGGCGACGCCGATGCCGCTGCCGAGGGCGATCGAGAGGACCGCGATGCCGGCCGGGGCCCAGCGCGGCAGGCCGCCTCGGGTGAGGCTGGTGGGGGCGGCGGACTTGCGGGCCCGGACGGGGCGCTGGTCCTGGAGTGCGTGGCTCATCAGGCGTTCGCCCCCGAGAAGTCCTTGCGGCGAGCGATGATCAGACGAGCTGCACCGTTGACCAGCAGGGTGAGCAGGAAGAGGACCAGACCGGAGGCGATCAGCGCGTCCCGGCCGAACTCGTTGGCCTCGTCGAACTTCGCGGCGATGTTCTGCGCGAAGGTGCCGCCGCCCGGGTTCAGGACGTGGAGCGAGATCAGGAAGCTCGGGGAGAGGACGGTCGCGACGGCCATGGTCTCGCCCAGCGCGCGGCCGAGGCCGAGCATCGAGGCGGAGATGACGCCGGAGCGGCCGAAGGGCAGCACCGACATCCGGATGACCTCCCAGCGGGTCGCGCCGAGGGCCAGTGCGGCTTCCTCGTTCATGCGCGGGACCTGGAGGAAGACCTCGCGGCTGACGCTGGTCACGATCGGCAGGATCATGATCGCGAGCAGGATGCCGACGGTGAAGAGCGAGCGGGCGACGCCGACCTGGGTCTTCTCGAAGACGTACGTCCAGCCCAGGAACTCGTCGAGCCAGAGGTTCAGGCCGTTCAGCTGCGGGACGAGGAAGAGCGCGCCCCAGATGCCGTAGATGATCGACGGCACGGCGGCCAGCAGGTCGACCACGTACGCGAGGGGGGCGGCCAGCTTGCGCGGCGCGTAGTGCGAGATGAAGAGGGCGATGCCGACGGCGATCGGAACCGCGATGGCCATCGCGATGATCGAGCTGACGACGGTGCCGAAGAGCAGGACGGCTATGCCGAAGACGGGCGGGTTGGCCGACGCGTTCCAGTCGAAGGTGGTGAGGAAGTTCCCCTCGTTCTTCGACAGGGCGATCGAGGCGCGGTAGGTGAGGAAGGCGGCGATCGACGCCATGATCACCAGGAGCAGGATGCCGGATCCCTTGGAGAGCCCGGCGAAGATCTTGTCACCGGCGCGGCCGGTGGACCCCTCGCTCTTGGAGATGACTGGCGGAGCCGTGTCTATCTGGGTGGGTGTGAAAGCCATGGTCTTTCCGGTCTGTGTGGGGGGCGGGCCCCCTGGCGGCGGTGCACCGGATTCCCCCGGACTTCGTCCGGGGGGCCCCACCGGGTGGAGTGGGGGAGGGTCCCCGGGTGTCGGCTGCCCGGACGGGGGCGGCCGACACCTCGGGGGTCAGGATTTAGCCGAGGGTCTTGATGACTTCGCGGACCTTGGCGTTGATCTCGGCCGGGATCGGCGCGTAGCCGTTCTCGAGGAGGACCTTCTGGCCCGCGTCCGAGGCGGCGTAGTTCAGGAAGGACTTCACGGTCGGGAGCGTCTCGGCCTTGTTGCCCTTGTCGCAGACGACCTCGTACGTGACCAGGACCAGCGGGTAGGCGCCCTCGGCCTTGGTGGTGTAGTCGAGCTTCAGGGCCAGGTCGGAACCGGTGCCGGCGACCTTGGCGGCGGCGATGGCCTTGGAGGCGTTCTCACCGGAGGCCTTGACCGGGGCGGCGGCGCCCGTGTTCAGGTCGACGGTCCTGATGCTCTGCGAGCTGGCGAAGGAGAGCTCGAAGTAGCCGATCGCGCCGTCGACCTGCTTGACCTGCGCGGCGACACCGGCCGAGCCGGAGGCGGCCTGGCCACCCGGAGCGGCCCACTTCTTCGCGGCCTCGTACGGCCAGGCGTCGGGCGCGGTGGCCTTGAGGTACTTGGTGACGTTCTCGGTGGTGCCCGAGTCGTCGGAGCGGTGGAAGGCCTGGATGGCGGTGGAGGGAAGCGTGACGCCCGGGTTCAGCTTCTTGATCGCCTCGTCGTCCCACTTCTTGATCTTGTCGTTGAAGATGTTGGCGATCGTGGCGGCGTCCAGGTTCAGCTTGTCCACGCCGGAGACGTTGAAGCCGAGGGCGACGGGGCCGCCGACCATCGGCAGGTTGATGCCCTGGCCACCGGTGCAGACCTTCTTCGACTCCTCGACCTGCTCCGGCTTCAGCGCCGAGTCGGAGCCGGCGAAACCGACGGTGCCCTGGTTGAAGGCGACGATGCCCTCACCGGAGGAGGAGGACTTGTAGTTGACCTCGACGCCGGAGCAGGCGGCCATGTAGTTCTTGATCCACAGCTCGACCGCGTTCTTCTGCGCGGAGGAACCCGAGGCCAGGAGCTTGCCCTTGGCGTCGTCGCACTTGATGTCGCCCGCGGCGGCCTGCGAGGGCTTCGTCGTGCCGTCCGCCGTCTTGGTGTTGTCGTCCGAGCCGCACGCCGTGAGGACCAGGGCGCCGGACACGACGAGCGCCCCGAGGGCGGAGGCACGAAGCATGTTCTTGCGCTGAAGCTTCACTTTCGGGTGTTCCTTCCAGAAGCCGCCGGCCGCTTTCTGTATCGGGGCGGCGTGCGAAGAGGACTACTACGTCGGTGTGCCCGGTGCGCCGCTCGACTTGCGGGCGCTCGCTCCGTGCACCACCGAAATTAGGCAGAACAGGTGAAGCAGCCGACCGGGGAGAGTGAACGGACGGTGAACCGTGGCGGACGACCCGGTGCGTTCCGACCGGTACGTACACAGCCGTAAGCGTCCGTTATCCCGCCGTTACCGTTGCGTGACCGCCGCGGGCTCCGGGAGCCAGATGTCCTGGAAGGCTGCCCGCGCCGCCTCGACCTCATGGCGCTGGTCCGCGTGCAGCACGCCCAGGGCGTACGCCGTCGCCGGGGCGATGCGCGGGGTGCGGGCCGCCGTCGCCGAGGCCGTGGCGGCCTCGGCCGCGTCGCGGTGGCGGTCCAGGGCCTCGCCCGCGGCCGCCAGCCGGGCCACGTCCCCGCCCAGCGCCTCCCGCGCATAGCGGTGGACCCGCAGCAGGCGGCGTACCTCGTGCCAGAGCCCGTCGTGGTCGCAGTCGTACGGGTGCGCGTGGTCGACCGGCGGTAGCGCCGCGACCGCCGCCGAGAGGCGGTTTTCGGCCACCTCTGCCAGCGGAACCAGGACCTCCGACACCCCGCCCCGGGCCGCGACGAGATTAAGCGGGACCTCCGACGCCAGCACCGCCACCGCGTCCGCCACCGCGTGGAAGCGGGCGGAGCCGAGGGCCTGGAGGGTGGCCGAGTGGGCGCGCGTACGGGCCAGGGTCAGCTGCCGCTCCAGCAGCGCGCCCGCCCGGGCGGAACCCACCGTGAGCGAGCCGGCGCCGCCCCGCGGAGCCGGGACCTCCTGGGCCGCGGACCCCGACAGCCGGTGCAGCGCGTCCATCAGCCGCGCCAGCCTGGCCGCGTACGCGTGCTCGTCGGCCAGCGTCGTCGACAGCCACACCAGCTCGGTGCGCAGCCCGTCCGCCCAGGACGACTCCGTCACCCCCCGGAAGGTGGCCAGCGAGCCGCTGATCCGGCGCGCGGCCCCCCGCAGGCCGCGCGCCGCCTCGCCGCTCTCCGCGGAGTCCGACATGCCCGCCGCGCCCGCGTCGTGCAGGCGCAGCGCGCGCAGGAACGCGGTGGCTTGGGTCGTCAGGTAGACGCCGAGCACGTCACCTGCGGTCGGGTCATGGTTTGGCTGAGCCACGCCGGCGCCTCCGGGCGTCTATGAGCATCTCCTGTACGTGCCGCAGCGGCTGGCCCTCGGAGTCCGTGCTGTGCCGGGTCCATTCGCCGTCCGGTCCCAGGTGCCAGGAGGAGGTGAGGTCGGACATGCCGGTCTCCAGCATCCGGTCCAGTGCCGCGCGGTGGGCCGGGTCGGCGACCCTGACCAGTGCTTCGATACGGCGGTCGAGATTGCGGTGCATCATGTCGGCGCTGCCGATCCACACCTCGGGCTCGCCGCCGTTGCCGAAGGCGAAGACCCGGGAGTGCTCCAGGAAGCGGCCGAGGATCGAGCGGACCCGGACGTTCTCCGAGAGCCCGGGGACTCCGGGGCGTACGGCGCAGATGCCGCGGACCCAGATGTCGACGGGCACGCCCGCCTGGGCGGCCCGGTAGAGCGAGTCGATGAGCGCCTCGTCGACGATCGAGTTCATCTTCAGGCGCACGTACGCGGGCCGGCCGGCCTTGTGGTGGGCGGCCTCCTTGTCGATCCGCGCGATCAGCCCGTCGCGCAGCGAGCGAGGGGCGACGATCAGTCGGCGGTAGGTCTCGCGGCGCGAGTAGCCCGACAGGCGGTTGAAGAGGTCGGAGAGGTCCGCGCCGACCTGCGGGTCGGCGGTGAGCAGGCCGAGGTCCTCGTAGAGCCGGGCGGTCTTGGGGTGGTAGTTGCCGGTGCCCACGTGCGAGTAGCGGCGCAGCGTGTCGCCCTCCTGGCGGACGACGAGCGAGAGCTTGCAGTGGGTCTTGAGGCCGACGAGCCCGTAGACGACGTGGCAGCCGGACTCCTCCAGCTTGCGCGCCCATTTGATGTTGGCCTGCTCGTCGAAGCGGGCCTTGATCTCGACGAGTACGAGGACCTGCTTGCCTGCCTCGGCGGCGTCGATCAGGGCGTCCACGATCGGGGAGTCGCCGGAGGTGCGGTACAGCGTCTGCTTGATCGCGAGGACGTCCGGGTCGGCGGCGGCCTGCTCCAGGAAGGCCTGCACCGAGGTGGAGAAGGAGTCGTACGGGTGGTGCAGCAGGACGTCCCGCTCGCGCAGGGCGGCGAAGATGTCGGGCGCGGACGCGGACTCGACCTCGGCGAGGTCCCGGTGGGTGCCGGCGACGAACTTCGGGAACTTCAGCTCGGGGATGTCCAGCGAGGAGATCCCGAAGAGGGCGGTCAGGTCCAGCGGGCCGGGCAGCGGGTACACCTCGGAGGCGTTGACCTTCAGCTCCTGCACCAGCAGGTCCAGTACGCCGGGGTCGATGGACTCCTCGACCTCCAGGCGCACGGGCGGGCCGAAGCGGCGCCGCATGAGCTCCTTCTCCAGGGCCTGGAGCAGGTTCTCCGCGTCGTCCTCCTCCACCTCGAGGTCCTCGTTGCGGGTTACCCGGAACATGTGGTGCGCGAGCACCTCCATGCCGGGGAACAACTCCTCCAGGTGCGCGGCGATGACGTCCTCCAGCGGGACGTAGCGCTGCGGGGAGGCCTCCAGGAAACGGGAGAGGATCGGCGGGACCTTGACCCGGGCGAAGTGGCGGTGGCCGCTGACCGGGTTGCGTACGACGACGGCCAGGTTCAGGGACAGGCCGGAGATGTACGGGAACGGGTGCGCGGGGTCCACGGCCAGCGGGGTGAGCACCGGGAAGATCTGGTTCCGGAACAGTGTGAAGAGGCGCGCCTGCTCCTTCTCCGTGAGGTCCGGCCAGCGGATGAGGTGGACGCCCTCCTCGGCGAGGGCCGGGGCGACGTCCTGCTGGAAGCAGGCGGCGTGCCGGGCCATGAGCTCGCGCGAGCGGGTCCAGATCAGGTCCAGCACCTCACGGGGGTGCAGGCCGGACGCCGAACGGGTGGCGACACCGGTCGCGATACGCCGTTTGAGGCCGGCCACACGGACCATGAAGAACTCGTCGAGGTTGCTGGCGAAGATCGCCAGGAAGTTCGCGCGCTCCAGCAGGGGCGTGGTGGGGTCCTCGGCGAGCTCCAGCACGCGCTCGTTGAATGCGAGCCAGCTGCGCTCCCGGTCGAGGAACCGGTTCGGCGGGAGCTCGTCGCCGTCCTTGTCCTCGTACGCGTCCAGATCGGCGTCGAGGTCCGGGTCGAGACCGACGTGGGGCCGGTGCGCGGCTATGGACCCCAGGCGCGGGGGGCCGGCGAGCGCGCTGACGGCGGCGGAGGTGTGAGACGGGTGCTGGGCGGGGACCTCGGTGGGGCCTGCGCTGGGCTTGTGGCTCATGACTCCATTCTTCCGCGCACGCGGGAGGACAGGCGCGTCGGACGTGTCGGCCGTCAGTCGGAGTCGGGGCTGCCGGGGCTGCATTCACGGAGCGTCGCAAGCGCGTCTGAATGCGCGGTTAATGGCGTGTGGCTTCCCGGGTCCGGCTGGTGCACTTGCCGGTGCGGTGGCTGCGCGGCGGGGGCGGGTGTCGGGGCCGGTGTGGGTGCCGGTGTGGGTGCCGGTGGTGGGTGCGGGTGGTGGGTGCGGGGGCCGGTGCGGCGCCGTTGCCGGGGCGCTGCCCCGGACCCCGCTCCTCAAACGCCGGAGGGGCTGGGGGTTGCCGGAGGGGATGGAGATCGTCAGCTTTCCGTGCGGTACATCAGGTCCACCTCGTGGGTGGTGAAGCCGAGGCCCTCGTAGACGCGCAGGGCCGCCGGGTTGTCGGCGTCCACGTAGAGCATCGCCGTCGGGAGGCCCCGGGCCGCGAGGTGGCGCAGGCCGATCGCGGTGAGGGCCTTGCCGAGGCCGCCGCCCTGGGCGCCCGGGCGGACACCGAGTACGTAGACCTCGCCGAGCTCGTCCTTCGCATGGACCTTCGTCCAGTGGAAGCCGATCAGCTCGCCGTCGCGCTCGGCGAGGAAGAAGCCGTCCGCGTCGAACCAGGGCTGCGCGATCCGGTCGTTGAGGTCCCGCTGGGTGAGCGCGCCCTGCTCGGGGTGGTGGGCGAAGGCGGCCGCGTTCGCCGCGAGCCAGGCGGTGTCGTCGGAGCCGGGTACGAAGGTGCGGACGGTCACGCCGGGCGGGAGGACCGGCTCGGGCAGCGGGTCGCCCTCGGCCAGCGGGCGGCGCAGCTGGCGCAGTTCGCGGAAGAGGGTCAGGCCGAGCACCTGCGCGAGGTGCCGCGCGGCCGACTTGCCGCCGTGCGCCCATACCCGGATCCGCTTGCCGGAGGCGGCCAGCAGGGCCGAGCCCAGGGCCCGCCCGTGGCCGCGGCCGCGCAGCGCGGGGTGGATGACGAGCTCGGCGGCCGGGGCCTCCACCGGGTCGGTGTCCTCCAGTTGCCCGTATCCGGCGAGCCGCCCGCCCTCGGTGAGCAGGAAGTGCCGGATGCCCTCGCGCGGCCCGCCGCGCAGCTGGAGCCGGCCCTGCTCGGACACGGCGGTGGTGCCGTCCGTCCGGGCCGCGTCCTCGATCAGGGCGAGGACGGCTTCGGCCTGGTCCTCCGTCAGCTCGTCGAGGGTCTCAATCTGCCGTCCCGGCTCCAGGGCCGCTGCTGCGTCAGTCATGTCATGAGCCTAGGCCGTCCGGTTCGGGTCAGGGAGGATCAGCCCGACGCGGGCCCTCCCTGACCCGAACCAGACGGCCTGTGACCGTGCGGGGTGGGCGGTGGAGCGTGGGCGCGGGGTCGGTCCGTCTTCTACGTGTAACCAGCTCGATACCCGTTCCCCCCTGTCGTGCTACGCGCGTTGACAATAGGCTGCGGCGGACCTACCGAGCAGTATCGCTGTCCACAAAGGGGATTAAATGTCAGCGACGCCACAACGGCACCGCCGAGCCCGCCGGTTGACCCTCACCGCCCTCGCCGTCACGGCCGGGGCCGGGGCCATGGTCGCCGCCGCACTCCCGGCCGGAGCCGCGAGTGGTGGCGGTGCCGCCGCCAAGCACCGGACCGTAGACGTGCAGCTGCTGTCCTTCAACGACTTCCACGGCACGCTGGAGCCCCCGCAGGGCTCCTCCGGCACCGTGACCGAGCGTCAGGCCGACGGCACCACCAAAGCCATACCCGCGGGCGGGGTCGAGTACCTCGCGACCAGCCTGCGCGAGGCCCGCAAGGGCCACGAGTACTCCGTCACCGCCGCAGCCGGTGACATGATCGGCGGCAGCCCGATGCTGTCGGGCATCTTCCACGACGAGCCGACCGTCGAGGCGCTCAACAAGCTCGACCTGGACGTCACCAGCGTCGGCAACCACGAGTTCGACGAGGGCAAGGCCGAGCTGCGCCGCATGGTGTACGGCGGCTGCCACCCGGTCGAGGGCTGCTTCGAGTACGGCAAGGAGTTCACGGGCTCCGAGTTCAAGTACCTCGCCGCGAACGTCACGGACGAGAAGACCAAGCGTCCGATGCTGTCGCCCACCTTCATCTGGAAGAAGGGGGACGTGAAGATCGGCTTCATCGGCGTCACCCTGGAGGGCACTCCGGACGTCGTCACCGCCGAGGGCGTCAAGGGCCTGAAGTTCGGCGACGAGGTCGAGACGATCAACAAGTACGCCGCCGAGCTGAACAAGCAGGGCGTGAAGTCGATCGTCGCGCTGATCCACGAGGGCGGTCTGCCCGCGAGCGGCGCCTACAACTACGACTGCGACGTCCCGGGCGCCGGCGCCGGCGTCTCGGGCGCGATCGTGGACATCGCCAAGAACGTGGACCCGAAGGTCGACGCGCTGGTCACCGGCCACACGCACCAGGCCTACTCCTGCAACATCCCCGACCCGGCGGGCAACCCGCGCACGGTGACCTCCGCCGCCTCCTACGGCCGGCTGTTCACGGACACCACCCTCACCTACGACCGCGCGACCAAGGACATCGTCCGTACCCCGGTCACCGCGCCCAAGCCGGTCAACAAGGTCGTCACCCGGGAGCAGCCCAAGGCCCCGGACATGACCGAGCTGGTCGACCGCTGGAAGGCGCTGGCGGCCCCGATCGCCAACCGCCCGCAGGGCTTCATCTCCGCCGACATCCCGGGCCGCGGCCTGGACGCGCCGGAGAAGCCGCTGGGCGACCTGATCGCCGACGCGCAGCTGGAGGCCCTGGCCCCGGCGGACAAGGGCGGCGCGCAGCTGGCCATCATGAACCCGGGCGGCATCCGCGCCGACCTCGCCTACAAGGCGGCGGGCGACGAGGGCGACGGCGTCGTGACGTACGGCGAGTCCTACACGGTCCAGCCGTTCAACAACATGATGAACATCGTGGACCTGACCGGCGCGCAGCTGATCACCGCGCTCCAGCAGCAGGTCACGGGCCCGGTCAACGGGGCCAACCCGAAGATCCTGCAGGTGTCGAAGGGCTTCACGTACACCCTCGACCTGACGAAGACCGGCGCGGACCGCATCGTCGTCGACTCGGTCAAGCTGAACGGTGCGGCGATCGACCCCGCCAAGACCTACCGGGTCGCGATGAACGAGTTCCTCGCGGGCGGCGGTGACGGCTTCACCGTCCTGAAGGAGCACAAGAACAAGCTGGTCGGCCCGTCCGACCTGGACTGCTTCAACGCCTACCTGATGAAGTCCACGGCCGCGACCCCGATCGCCCCGCCGGCGGCGAACCGGATCACGGTCATCAAGTAGTACCGGCGGCACCGCGTCGCACAGTACGCCCGAAGGGGCGGCGGGCCTCGGCCCGCCGCCCCTTCGGCGTTGTCACTTGTGCCAGAACAGGTGGTGGGTCACTCCGCTCGGGCTGGGCACGATGTCGACGTGGAACCGGTCGAGCAGCTCGTCGGGTGATTCCCAGAGCCGCGCCCCGGATCCGAGCTTCACCGGCGAGACCGCCACGTGCAGGGTGTCGACGAGGTCGGCGTCGAGGAACTCCCGGATGGTGGTGGCCCCGCCGCCCAGTCGGACGTCCTTGCCCCGCGCCGCCTCCCGCGCCCGTTCGAGGACGGTGGCCGGGTCGGCGTCGACGAAGTGGAACGTGGTGTCGGAGAGCGTGAACGAGGGACGCTCGTGGTGGGTCATGACGAACACCGGAGTGTGGAACGGGGGCTCGTCGCCCCACCAGCCCTGCCAGTCGAGGTCCTTCCAGGGCCCGCGCTGCGGCCCGAACTTGTTGCGGCCCATGATCTCGGCGCCGATGTTGTTCCGGAAGTCCCGCGTGAAGTAGTCGTCGAGGCCGCGGCTGCCCCCGGGTTCCGTGCGGTTGGGCCAGCTCGCGGTGGCGCCCGCCCAGGCGAACAGCTCTCCGGGATCGGCGTGGCCGAACGGTCTCTCCAGACTCTGGCCCTCACCGGCACCGAATCCGTCGCTGGAGACGTTGAAGTTCTGGACCCTCAGCAGCTGGTTCATGCGTTTCCTCCTGCGCTGTCGACGTCGACAACCATGGAGACTGCCCGGACCGGCCGGACTCATCGCTGCGGACGCGCCCGGGTAACCCGGTCGGCGGGCAGGGCCTGGTGCTGTGACCGGAAAGGTTCACCGGGTCGCGGCGCTCGGCACGGCACCTCGCCGCGTTGTCGGACCGCGCGAGTACGTCCAGTACGAGCCGCGGCCCTCCGCCTCGCGATGCACCGCACCGAACACCGCGCCCCGGCAAACCTTTCCGGCCACAGCACTAGAGGCCGGCCAGGAACTTCCCCACCGCCTCGTGGAACCCCTGCGGGTCCTGGAAGGGCACGAAGTGGTCGCCGTCCAGGGGTGCGTACGAGGTCCCCGGGCGCCGGGTGACCATCGAGGTGGCCACCGCTTGCGGGAGTGCCTCGCTGCGGGTGCCGTGGACGAGCAGCGCGGGGCAGTCGCTCGCGAGCCAGGCTTCCCAGTGGTCTCCGCGGCAGCCTTCGATCGAGTCGAGCTGGTCCTGCGGGTGGAACGGCAGGCGCCAGCCCGACCCGTCGGCGAGCGGGCGCAGCGCCTGCCCGACGATCTGGGCGCCCAGCGGTCCGGCGGCCTCCAGGAGTTCCTCGGGGGTGGCGGCGGTGTAGCGCATGCCGTGGAGGAAGCCGAACCAGTCGGATTCCGCGGGGTGGATCTGCACGGTGGCGTCCACGTCGATGAGCGCGGCGACCCGGTGGGGGTGGGCGGCGGCCAGGTGGACGGCGTTGAGCCCGCCGAGGCTGTAGCCGAGGACGGCCACGGGGGCCTGGAGGCCGAGGTGGTTGAGCAGGGCTACGGCGTCGGCGACGTAGCCCTCGCGGCTGTAGTCGGGGGCCCGGTCGGAATCGCCGTGGCCTCGCTGGTCGGGGGCGATGACCCGCCACTCCTCGCCGAGGGCCTCGGCGAGCCCGGCGAAGGCGGCTCCTTCGGACATGCCGCCGTGCAGGGCGAGCAGCGGTCGGCCGGTGCCGCCGAAGTCCAGGTAGGACAGGGTGCGGTCGTCGATCTTCATCTCGTTGCGCATGGCTTTGCCTCCCGTGGGTCCGTGGATCTTTCCGATGGCTGAAGCGTGCCAGCATTTGGGCAAGCGCGCAATACGTATGTCTAGCGCGCTCGCCCAAGAGGAGGCGGCCGCGGCTACCATCCCCGTATGGGAAATCGCGAGGACCTGCTGGCCGGAGCCCGGCGCTGCCTGGAGGAGAAGGGCTATCTCCGGACGACCGTGCGCGATATCGCCACGGCGTCGAACGTGAGCATGGCCGCGATCGGCTACCACTTCGGATCGCGCGACGCCCTGCTCAACCAGGCGCTCTTCGACGCCATGGCGGAGTGGGCCGCCGGATCGGGACGGCTCCTCGGGCAGGGCGACACCGCCGAGGAGCGCTACGCCGACACCTGGGACCGCAAGATCCGGGACTTCGGCGAGATGCGCTGGCTCTGGACCGCGTCCGTCGAGGCCTTCGTGCACGCCCAGTCCCAGCCGGAGCTGCTCGCGATCCTGGCCGAGGGGCAGCGCCAGAACCGGCGCATGGTGGCCGCCGGCCTGGCCGGGATGCCCGAGGAGGAGGTCGGCGAGGAGGACGTACGGTCCCTGGGCTCGCTGCACATCGCGCTGCTGACGGGGGTGATGGTGCAGTGCCTGACCGACCCGGAGCAGGCCCCGAACGGCCGCGAACTCGCCCAAGGGCTGCGCAGGATGGCGCAGTTGCTGGACGGTTGACGCCTACCGGTGGGTAGTAAATTTGAGGTGTCCACGCCATAATCCGGTCCCATCCACTGGGTCGGCAAAGGGGCGGGCATGGGCATGGACCGACGGGCGTTTCTGGTCGGAGCACTGGCTACGGGCGCTGCCCTCGGGCTCGCGACACCACCCGCCGCGGCCACCGCGCTCGGCACCCAGGACTGGATGGCCGGCCTGTCCGACTCCACCGCCCTCCAGCGGATGACCATCCCCGGCACGCACGACTCCGGCGCCCGCCAGGGCGGGCTCTACGTCGCCTGCCAGAACATCTCGATCGCCGAGCAGCTCGACTCCGGCATCCGCTTCCTGGACGTCCGCTGCCGGGTGACGGGCGGCTCCTTCGCCATCCACCACGGGTCCTTCTACCAGGGCCTGATGTTCGGGGACGTCCTCGTCGCCTGCTGGAACTTCCTCGCCGCGCACCCCTCCGAAACCGTCCTGATGCGCGTCAAGCAGGAGTACTCGACGGACAGCGACGCGACCTTCCGCGCCGTCTTCGACGACTACCTCGATAACCGCGGCTGGCGCCCGCTGTTCCGGATCGCCGACACCCTGCCCTCGCTCGGGCAGGCCCGCGGGAAGGTGGTCCTGCTCGCCGACAACGGCGGACTGCCGGGCCTGCGCTACGGGGACGGGAACGTCTTCGACATCCAGGACGACTGGAACGCCGAGCCCTTCGCCAAGCGCGGCAAGATCGAGAACCACTTCCGCAAGGCCGTCCAGCAGCCCGGCAAGCTCTTCGTGAACTACACCAGCACCTCGGCCTACATGCCGCCGCGCTGGAACTCCGACCGGCTGGGCCCGCAGGTGCACGCCTTCGTGGACGGCGGGGAGATGGCGGGCCGCACCGGGCTCGGGATCGTCCCGATGGACTTCCCGAACACCCGGTCCGGCCTGGTCGCCTCACTGATCCGGCACAACTGACGGCGCTGAAGGCACCGACGGCGCCGACGGCGACTCGGACGGCGGCGGCGTCGGCGCCCCCGGGATGCGGAGCACCGCCTCCGTGCCCGGGCCGCCGTCGGCGGCCGCCCGCAGCTCGGCGCTGCCGCCCGCGCGTGCCACCGTACGGGCCACGATCGACAGGCCGAGCCCGCTGCCGGGCAGTGCGCGGGCCGACGGGGAGCGCCAGAACCGCTCGAAGACGTGCGGGAGCTCCTCGGCCGGGATGCCGGGCCCGTGGTCCCGTACGGTCAGCTCGCCCGCCCGCAGCGTCACCTCGACCGCGCCGCCCGGCGGGCTGAACTTCACCGCGTTGTCCAGGACGTTGACCACCGCCCGCTCCAGCGCGGCCGCCTCGCCCCGTACGTACCAGGACTCCAGGTCCGAGCCGAAGGACAGCTCCGGACCGCGCAGCCGGGCCCGGGACAGCGCCGCCCCGGTGATCTCGTGCAGGGCCACCACCTGGAGCGGGCTCCCGGTCCCGGCATCCGGCCGGGACAGCTCCTGGAGGTCCCCGATCAGCGCGGCGAGCTCCGTCATCTGCGCCTTGACCGAGGCCAGCAGCTCCCGCCGGTCGTCGGGCGGGATGGCCCGGCCGGTCTCCTCGCTGCGAGCGAGGAGCTCGATGTTGGTGCGCAGCGAGGTGAGCGGGGTGCGCAGCTCGTGCCCGGCGTCCGCGATCAGCTGCGCCTGCCGCTCCTGGGAGGAGGCGAGGGCCGCGGTCATCGAGTTGAAGGACCGCGACAGGCGGGCGATCTCGTCGTCGCCCTCGTCGGGGATGCGGACGGTGAGGTCCTCGGTACGGGCGATGTGCTCGACGGCGTCGGTCAGTTCGTCGACGGGCTGCAGTCCCGTACGGGCCACCCACAGGCCGGCCGCGCCCGCGCCGACGACTCCGACGCCGGAGACGAGGAGCAGCACCCAGGCCAGGGTGGACAGCGGCTTGTCGACATCGGCCAGCGGCTTCGCCACGATCAGCGCGGCGGGCAGCTGCTCCACCACGGCGGGTTGGGCGTAGACGCGGACCGCGATCCCGTCGGAGGTGGTCGAGTCGTACAGGGCGGGGCCGCGCCGGCGCTGGGCGACCTCCAGGTCGGTCTTGGTCACCTCCAGGGTGTTCTTGCCGTCGATCCAGCAGTGCCTGCCGTCCGCCAGCACGATCTGGACCTGGGCGCTGAGGTTGTTGGCGGGCCGGTCCGGCACGGCGCCGCCCGGCACGCAGCCGATCTGCCCGTACACCCGGTTGGCCTGGGCCTCCGCGTTGGTGGCGCGCAGCGAGCTGTCGAGCTGGTCGCGCAGCTGGGCCCGGACCATCACCCAGGACACGGCGGCCACCGCCGCGACGGCCACCGCCACCGCGGTCGCCACCAGCAGCGCGAGGCGCGAGCGCAGGGGGAGCGCGCGGAACCTGGCGGCCGGGCTCATTCGGCTCACTCGGGCCCGCTCTCGCCGGCGCGCAGTACGTAGCCCACGCCGCGCACGGTGTGGACCACGCGGGGCTCGCCGCCGGCCTCGGTCTTGCGGCGCAGGTACATCACGTACACGTCCAGGGAGTTGGAGCTGGGCTCGAAGTCGAAGCCCCAGACGGTCTTGAGGATCTGCTCGCGGGTCAGGACCTGGCGCGGGTGCGCCAGGAACATCTCCAGCAGCGTGAACTCGGTGCGCGTCAGCTCCACGGGCCGCCCGCCCCGGGTGACCTCGCGGGTCGCGAGGTCCATGCGCAGGTCCCCGAAGGTCAGCGCGTCCTCGTGGCCGTCCTCGCCGCCGGTCCGCGGGGCGGCGTACGCGCTGCGGCGCAGCAGCGCGCGGACGCGGGCGAAGAGCTCGTCGAGCTCGAACGGCTTGACGAGGTAGTCGTCGGCGCCCGCGTCGAGGCCGGTGACGCGGTCGCCCACGGTGTCCCGGGCGGTGAGCATCAGGATCGGGGTGACGCCGCCGGCGGAGCGCAGCCGGCGGGCCGCCGTCAGACCGTCCATCCGGGGCATCTGGATGTCCAGGACGATCAGGTCGGGGGCGTACGAGGCCACCTTGTCGAGGGCGTCGAGCCCGTCGACGGCGGTCTGCACGTCGTACCCCTCGAAGGCGAGGCTGCGGCGCAGGGCCTCGCGTACGGCGGGCTCGTCGTCGACGACGAGGATGCGCTGCGGGTCGCCTTCGGCGGGATGCATGGGTGGTCCCCCTGGGTGATGGTCCTCGGTGCGGGCGGGCGTCTCCCAGCCTCGCACGACCGGCTAGTACGAGGTGCCGTAGCCGTTGGCGGTGGAGTTTCCGGTGCCGGAGGAGCCGGTGCCGCCGGGGCCGCCCTTGCGGAGGGAGTCCAGGTCGGCCTTGATCGTGTTGACCGGGATGGCGAAGCCGAGGCCGACGCTGCCGGCGGTGGAGCTGCCGTTGGAGGGGGAGTAGATCGCGGAGGGCATGCCCACGATCTCGCCGTTCAAGCTGACGAGGGCGCCGCCGGAGTTGCCCGGGTTGAGGGAGGCGTCGGTCTGGATGGCCTTGTAGGTGGCGGTGTCCGAGCCGGTCTTCCCGTTGAACTGCTTGCCGCCGAAGGAGAAGGGCCAGCCGTCCGTGCCCTGCTGGGGTGACTGGCGCTGCTCGGACTTGTCCACGGTCACCTCGCGGTTCAGCGCCGAGACGATGCCGCTGGTGACCGTGCCGGTGAGGCGGTCGGGGGAGCCGATGGCGACGACCTCGTCGCCGACCTTGACGTTGTCGGAGTTGCCGAACGTGGCGGCCTTGAGGCCGCTCGCGCCCTGGAGCTTGATGAGGGCCAGGTCCTTGTCGGGGTCGGTGCCGACGATCTTGGCCTTGTACTTCTTGCCGTCGCTCATCGTCACCTCGATCTCGGAGGCGCCGTTCACGACGTGGTTGTTGGTGACGATCTCGCCGTCGGAGGTGACGACGATGCCGGAGCCGGTGCCTTGGCCGGAGGCGGTACGGGTGTCGATGCGGACCACGGAGGGGCTGACCTGCTCGGCGACGCCGGAGACGGTGCCGTTGTTGGACTGCGAGACGTTGGTGCCGTTGACGCCGCCGCCGGCGGTGTTCTGGGTGCCCATCAGCTGCTGCACGGCGGCCGCGGTGCCACCTCCGACCACGGCCGCGGCGAGTGCCACGGCGGCCAGCAGCGCGACGGGCCGCTTCGCGCGGGGGGCGGGGGAGGCGGCGTGGGCGGGGCCGTGGGGGGCGGCGCCGGCGCCGGAGCTGACCGCCGCGGGGACGGTCTCGCCCTGGATCACCGGAGGCTGGTGCGCCTCGTGCCAACCGGGCGCGGCGGGCGGGTAGGAGGGCGGCGGCGGGTAGGACCCGGCGGCGGTGTCCTGTGCGAGCCGGTCACGTCCGCGCTGCCAGTCCTCGCCGAAGGGGGCGGGCTGCTGGGGGCGGTGTTCCTGGGGGTACTCGCCTTCGCGGCGGAAGCTCTCGGTCATGGCCACGACTCTGGTCGCCGTTCATGAGAGCTTCCTGAGCCTGGCCTGAGAAGCCCGACAGAACCGCGTATGCCCGATATAAGGCCGAGTCTGTTGCGAGTGCGGCGCCGCCGTTTTGGCTGATGCCGTCCGCCTGGCGGGCTGGATTGCCCGGAGGGCAATTTCAGCCTCGCCGGCGATTGAGGCGCGGGGTCGGGGGCGGAGCCCCAGGAGGCCGGGCCGCAGGCGGGAACGGGCTGGGCCCGGGAGGGTGGATCCGCTGACCGCCGGAGGCTAGCGGCAGCCGCAGGACCGGCGGATCACCAGCGCCGACGGGAACTGCTTCAGCCGCTCGCGCCGGGAACCCGCCACGCGCACGGAGTCGTCCAGGACGAGGTCCACGGCCGCGCGGGCCATCGCCGGACGGTCCGAGGCGATGGTGGTCAGGGGCGGGTCCGTGAGGGCCGCCTCCTTGACGTCGTCGAAGCCCGCCACCGCCAGCTCCTCCGGCACGTCGATGCGCAGCTCGCGCGCGGCCCGGAGTACGCCGATGGCCTGGTCGTCCGTGGCGCAGAAGATCGCCGTCGGACGGTCGGGCCGGGCCAGGACCTCCAGGGCGACCTTGTACGCGTCGTAGCGGTTGTACGGGGCCTCGATGAGGCGGCCCTCCACCGAGCGGCCGGACTCCAGCATGGCCCGGCGCCAGCCCTCGACGTGGTCGGCCACCGGGTCGCCGACCGACGGGGTGTTCTCGACCCCGCCGATGCAGGCGACGTACGCGTGGCCGTGCTCCAGCAGGTGCCGGGTCGCCATCTGGGCACCGCCGATGTCGTCGGTGATGACGGCGACGTCGTCGATGGCCTCCGGGCGCTCGTGCAGCAGCACCACCCGGGCGTCCCAGGCCTCGATCTCGCCGGCCGCCTGCTCGCTCATGCCCTGGCTGACCAGGATCAGCCCCGATACCCGCATCCCGAGGAAGGCCCGCAGGTAGTGGACCTCGCGCTCGGTGCGGTAGTCGGAGTTGCCGACCAGCACCATCTTCCCGCGTTCGGCGGCGGCCTGTTCGACCGCGTGCGCCATCTCCGCGAAGAACGGCTGACGGGCGTCCGGGACGATCATGCCTATGAGGTCGGTGCGCCGCGAAGCCATCGCCTGTGCGACCCGGTCCGGGCGGTAGCCCAGCTCCTTGATCGCGGCGAGGACACGCTCGCGCGTGGCCGGGGCAACCGGCCGGGGTCCGTTGTTGATGACGTAGCTCACGACGGCGGTAGAGGTACCCGCAAGTCGCGCCACGTCATCCCGCGTCACCTTGGCCACGTGCCGGAGTCTACGCGGGGTGACCTACCTCTGGGCAGGGCGTCCTGCCGAGTGGATGCTCACAGGGTCTTCGGCCGACCGGGTGACGGCCGCCGAGGCGTGCGCGGTGGCCTGCGCGGAGGCCTGGGCAGCGGCCTTCGCGGCAGCCTGGGCCGCGGCTTCCGCCGCCGCCCGCTCCACCTTCTCCGGAGTCACGAAGCGGTAGCCGACGTTACGGACCGTGCCGATCAACGACTCGTGCTCGGGGCCGAGCTTGGCGCGCAGCCGCCGTACGTGCACGTCGACCGTACGGGTGCCACCGAAGTAGTCGTAGCCCCAGACCTCCTGGAGCAGCTGCGCGCGGGTGAAGACCCGGCCCGGGTGCTGCGCGAGGTACTTGAGCAACTCGAACTCCTTGAAGGTCAGGTCCAGGACCCGCCCCTTCAGCTTCGCCGAGTACGTCGCCTCGTCGACCGACAGGTCGCCGTTGCGGATCTCCATCGGGGAGTCGTCCGAGCCCAGCTGCTGCCGGCCGGTGGCCAGCCGCAGCCGTGCCTCGACCTCGGCGGGGCCCGCCGTGTCCAGCAGTACGTCGTCGATGCCCCAGTCGGCGGTGACGGCGGCCAGGCCGCCCTCGGTGACCACGAGGATCAGCGGACAACCGGGTCCGGTGGAGCGGAGCAGCTGACACAGCGACCGCACCTGCGGCAGGTCGCGGCGGCCGTCCACGAGGATCACGTCGGCACCCGGGGTGTCCACGAGCGCCGGACCCTCGGCCGGGGCCACCCGGACGTTGTGCAGCAGCAGGCCGAGGGCGGGCAGCACCTCGGTGGACGGCTGCAGGGCATTGGTGAGCAGCAGCAGGGAGCTCATGCCCGACCACCTGCCCGGGTCGGACGGTGCTGCACGGATCGCTGGTCCATCACGTCGGTTCCTCCTCGGTCCCGTCGAGGACGTGCGCGGTACTGCTTCGTACGGTGTCGTTCTCGGTCCCGCCGGCGTCCTCGCGGCCCCGCGCCCTGGGGCCCGCGGGGACATCCGGTGTTCCCGTTTCGTTCAACGTGCTGAAAGCACAAAAGGACCCGGGGGCAACGTTGCCCGGATCCTCTCGCCGCCAGAATAGCCCACCGGCCCTTTCCGGGCCGAGGCCTCTTCCGCTTCCGATTCTGTGGTTCCTGCCACGCCGGCGCCCTGCGTATGCCCCGGTTTCACCAGATCGGCGGCCCGCCGAGCGGTGAGGGCGATCGTTCGGGGGATGCCCGGGCGCACCCGGGGCGCGCGGAAGCACGCCGGGGTCGGGCGCGCGAGGGGCCATCATGGAGGCCGACGGTAGAGAGCCGACGATAGGAGCTGCAGTGGCAACCGGAACCATCCGCTACTGGGCGGCGGCCAAGGCCGCGGCCAAGACGGCGGAGGAGCCGTACTCGGCGCGCACACTGGCCGAGGCGCTCGACGCCGTGCGGGAACGCCACCCCGGGGAGCTGACCCGGGTCCTGCTGCGCTGCTCCTTCCTCGTGAACGACGAGCCCGTGGGCAAGCGCCCGCACGATGCCGTCCTGCTGACCGAGGGGGGCACCGTAGAGGTGCTCCCGCCGTTCGCGGGCGGGTGAGCGGAAACCGATGAGCACGCCCGAGGAACAGCAGCAGCAACAGCAGCACCAAGAGCGGCAGCAGTCGCACCAGGACCCGTACGGGACCCAGACCTGGCAGTCCGACACCTGGGACACCGGCTACCAGCCGGTGCACCCGCCGCTGGGCGCGGTCCCGGGCCAGCCGGTGGCCCCGGAGGGCTGGTTCCGCGACGAGGCCCCGGCCGGCTCCGCCGGCGGGAGCGCGACGGATGCCCCGTGGCCGCAGGCACAGGCGCAGGCCCCTGCTTCCGCCCAGGCTGCCGGTCCGTGGCCGGACGGAGCCGGAGCCGTCTCCGGTTCGGCTGCCGGTGCGGGCGTCCCGTGGCCCGAAGGGCCGGCCGCAGAGGCCTACCCGGCCCGGCAGGCCCAGGACCCGATGCCGTACCAGCAGGCTCCGGCGGGGCAGCCCGCCGCCCCCGAGGGCTGGTTCCGGGACGAGGTCCCGGCCCCGGCCCCCGCGCGGGACTGGTCCCGGTCCGCCGCCCCGGCGTCCGCCGACGAGACCGCCTACCTGCCGCCGTACCCGGGCCCGGAGCCGTCGGCCGCCCTCCTGAACCCGGACTTCCCGCAGCAGGCCGCGGCCCCGGCCTCCGCCGCCGAGACCGCGTACCTTCCGCCCTACCCGGCCCCGGAGGCCCCGGCCGCGCAGGCCGCCGCCCCGGCCTCGGCCGAGGAGACCGCGTACCTGCCGCCGTACCCCGGCCCCGAGGCCCGAGCAGCCGCCCCGTACTCGGACTTCCCGCAGCAGGCCGCCCCGGCGTCCGCCGAGGAGACCGCCTACCTGCCGCCGTACCCGGGTCCGCAGGCGCCGGCCGGCGGCCCGTACCCGGACTCCGCGCAGCTGCGGGCCGAGGGGTCGGCCGTGCCCGAGGGCTGGTTCCGGGACGAGGTTCCCGCTCCCGCTCCCGCTCCGGACTGGTCCCAGGGCGCCGGGACGGTCGTCTCGGCTGACGAGACGGCGTACCTCCCGCCCTACCCGGGCCCCGGCATGGCGGAGGAGCAGCAGGAAGCCGCCCCCACCGCCGAGCCCGCCGCAGACGACACGGCCTGGTCGCCCCCCACCCTCGCCGGGAACACCCTGCGCGCCGTCGACCCGGCCCAGGCCCGCGCCGAGGGCCGGTCGCCGATCATCGACCCCGGGCCGCAGTCGGCGATCCTGACCGCCGCCCTCGGCCTGCTGCTGGCCCTCGCGGCCGTCCTCGGCCACTACGCCGTCCTCGTGCCGCTGGTCGCCCTCCAGGGCCTCACCGCGGCCGGCTGGTTCCGCCTCAACGGCATGTGGCCGGCCCGCCAGGGCATCGCGCTCGCCTTCGCCGGAGCGCTCGTCGCCGACGCCGCCGTGCTCGCGGTGGACGACCCGTACGGCCCCGGCGCGATCATCGGCACCCTCGGCGCGTGGGTGCTGATCACCCTCGTCCTCCAGCTGCGCAGCCACGCCGATCCCGACGAGCGGATGTACGGGCTGATGGCCTCGGTGGCCTCCGCCGCCCTCGCCATCGTCTGCGCGGGCTGGCTCGCGGCCGACACCGCCGCCGTCTCCGCGGGCGCGGTGGCCGTCGCCGTGGCCGTGTTCACCCGCGCCCTGCCGCTGCCCACCGCCCCCTCGGTCGGCGTCTCGCTGGCCGCGGCCGCGGGAGCGGGCCTCGTCGTCGGTGGGCTCACCGACGTCGGCGTGGGCGGGGCCCTGGTCGGGCTCGTGTCCGGGGTGTGCGCCCTGATCGGGTTGCGCGTGGCGGCGTACGACTACCCGTCGAAGTTCGTCCACATGACGGCCGGTGTCGCGCTGCCGCTCGCGGTGGCCGCTCCCGCCGTGTACCTGATCGGTCGGGTGGTGAGCTGATCTCTGCCCGACAACGGGCGTGGTCAACTAGGTCGAACGGATCGACAACCAGGGGGAGGGGCGCGTGCGGATTCTGCGTGTCGTCGTGATCATCGCGGTGGTGCTGGGGGCCCTGTTCACCGGCGTGGACCGCTGGGCGGTCAACTACGTCGAGAACCGGCTGGCGGACCGGATCCAGGCCCGGCAGGGCCTGGCCGGCAGCTCGGAGGTGGAGATCCGCGGCTTCCCCTTCCTCACCCAGGCGCTCAGCCACGACCTGGACCGGGTGGACCTGAAGCTCCGCGGTGTCGACGTGACGGCCGACGGGCGCAAGACGCGCCTCTCGGAGCTCGCCGCGAGCTTCCACGGGGTGAAGCTCGACGGGGACTACGGCGGCGGTACCGCCAAGCGGGCGGAGGGCTCCGCGCTCGTCTCGTACGCGGACCTCACGGCGGCCTCGCAGACCGGCGCGGCCCTGTCCTACGGCGGGGCGCCGGGGAAGGTGAAGGTCACCGTGGCGGTGGACGTGCTCGGCAAGACCCTCACCCGCAGCGTGGTGTCGACCGTCACCCTGGTGGACGGGGAAGGCGGAAAGGGCGGCAAGGTCGTCCGGGTGCGCGCCGACGAGGTGCCCGGCGAGGGCATACCCGGCCTCGAACGGCTGGTCCGCAAGCGGACCGACTTCGACCGCAGTCTCGACGGCGGCCTGCCTGCCGGGCTCCAGCTCACCGCCCTGACCTCGGACGAAGCCGGTCTGCACCTCGAACTGGGCGGTTCGAACGTGGTGCTGGCCGGATCGTGAGACGGAGCGGTCCGATCCGCAGAAGGACGGGCCGCCCAAGGGCTCCCCGGGGCGGCGCGGCGGCCGCACGGGGGACTCGTATCCCAGCATACGGACCATCCTGTCTCGGAATATGACACACCGGTGACAGGGCGGCTGATTCGTCCCTACGATCCATGCCTATGAAGCATCAGCAGGCGGACCTCACGAAGCGGCGGGCAGTAGACCTGTGTCGCGTCGCCGCCATGCTCTGTCGATCCATGTGACTTGTGAGCGATCCCGCTCCATACGACCGGACGACGGCCGCCAGACCGGCCCTTCCCGCGTGACCGCACCCGCCTCCTGAGCCCTGACGCCTCCCCGCGCAGGTTCAGAAGCGCACCCGTACGCACGCAGCAGCACCGCAGCATCCGTACAGCCCCGCCGCACACTGCCCCGGAGGAGAACACCATGAGCCGCAGCGACGTCCTCGTAGACGCCGACTGGGTCGAGGCCCACCTGAACGACGCCAACGTCGTCATCGTCGAGGTGGACGAGGACACGTCCGCGTACGACAAGAACCACATCACCAACGCCGTCCGGATCGACTGGAAGACCGACCTCCAGGACCCGGTCCGCCGCGACTTCGTGGACCAGGAGGGCTTCGAGAAGCTCCTCTCCGCCAAGGGCATCTCCAACGACGACACGGTCGTCCTCTACGGCGGCAACAACAACTGGTTCGCGTCCTACGCCTACTGGTACTTCAAGCTCTACGGCCACCAGGACGTCCGCCTCCTCGACGGCGGCCGCAAGAAGTGGGAGCTCGACTCCCGCGACCTGGTCGACGGCAAGGACGTCCCGAACCGCCCGGCCACCGAGTACAAGGCCAAGGCCCAGGACACCTCCATCCGCGCCTTCCGCGACGACGTCGTCGCCGCGATCGGCGCCCAGAACCTGGTCGACGTCCGCTCGCCCGACGAGTTCTCCGGCAAGCTGCTCGCCCCGGCGCACCTCCCGCAGGAGCAGTCGCAGCGTCCCGGCCACGTGCCGAGCGCCCGCAACATCCCGTGGTCGAAGAACGCCAACGACGACGGCACCTTCAAGTCGGACGAAGAGCTGACCGCCCTCTACGAGGCCGAGCAGGTCGACCTGGCGAAGGACACCATCGCCTACTGCCGCATCGGTGAGCGCTCCGCGCTCACGTGGTTCGTGCTGCACGAGCTCCTGGGCCAGGAGAACGTCAAGAACTACGACGGCTCGTGGACCGAGTACGGCTCGCTGGTCGGCGTGCCGATCGAGCTCGGCCCCAACAAGTAATCCCGCGGGCACGCGACGCCCTCGTAGTACGACCTCTCTAGGACAGGACAGAGAACATGTGTGGAGCACAGATCGGCGGGCCCGACCTCGCGACGCTGAAGCCCGGTGAGACCGCGATCCAGGGCCAGATCACCCAGGGCGGGGAGCCGGTGTCCGGCTACGTCCGCCTGCTGGACTCGACCGGTGAGTTCACCGCCGAGGTCCCGACCTCGGCCACCGGCCAGTTCCGCTTCTACGCGGCCCCCGGCTCGTGGACGCTGCGCGCGCTCGTCCCGGGTGCCAAGGCGGACCGCGCCGTCGTGGTCGCCGAGGCCGGCGGCGTGACGGACGTGGCGATCGCGGTCTGACGACCGTGCTCGCGCACTGAATGACCGGCCGAAGGGCCGCACCCCAGGGGGTTGGACGCCACTGGAACGGGGTGCGGCCCTTCGTGCCGTCCACGGCCTTGCCTTCGCCGGGGCCGGCTCTACGCTGGAGACATGTACGCCAGGCGCCGGCGCGTGTACTTCCTGCTCATGGGCGGATGCCTGTTCCTCTTCGTCTCCGCCTGGTCCTTCGTGCGCCTGCTGTCGGTGGAGGCCGCCGTGGCGCTGTGCGTGGTCGCCATGGTCATCCCGCCGGTGGCCGCCGTGATCGCCAACCGGCGCGGCCCGGACGACCGGTGGTGGGACGACCCCTCGGGCGATCCGAAGTCCGACGAGTGGTGGGACGAGTTGGATGGAAAACGGCGCCACGAGGAATGACGAGATAAGAATGTAATAAGCATTCATACAACCGCGTCCCCCTGGAACGGGTCATGGGTACGCACGGGTAATCAACCTGTGCCTCCAGTCCTGTGGGGGACTCCTTTGGAACACGAACAGACCATCCCCGAGCAGCGGAAAGAGGCGGAGAACGCACCGGAAACAGACACTCCGGACCAGCTCTCCACCCCGGCCGCCGGCCCCGAGGCCGATGTCGATGCCACCACTGCCGGTGCCGCCGGAGCAGTCCCGCGCCGTCGGCGCGGTCGTACGACGCTCCTGATCGCGGGCGCGGCCGTCCTCGGCGTCCTCGCCGGCGCGGTCACCGGCTACGCGGTCCAGTACCACCGCGAACCGACCGCGCTGCCGCCGCTGGCCCAGCAGAAGCTGGTGACGCCGAAGGCGCTCGCGCCGGACGACGCGACGACGAACAAGACGATCAACGCCAACCGCTGGCACAAGACCGACGACGACCTCAGCAAGCTGCTGATCGAGGCACCGAGCGGGGCCAAGGCGGTGGGCGCCGGCTACGACACCCTCGACTCGTTCTCGACCACCTTCGAGCGGCCGGACGGAGCCCTCCGCGGGTTCGCGAACGACGGCTTCCGGCGGATCGCGACGACGATGTGGCAGGACGACCGGGTCCTCGTCGAGGTCCGGCTGATCCAGTTCGACGACTTCTCCGGCGCCGACGACTACCAGAAGGAACAGGCCGGCTACATGCCGGAGAAGAAGTTCGCGGGCAACGACGGTGTCGCCATTCCCGGCATCTCCGCGGACCTCGGGCACGTGTGGGTCAACTCCGAGACCCACGAGAAGCCGGGCTACTACCCGGTCCGCGAAGCCCGGGCCCTCGTGCGCCGGGGCGACGTGGTCGTGGACATCTTCTACTACGACAACCGCGGCAAGATCGCCGAGGGCGATGTCATCGACCTGGCCAAGCGACAGCTGGAGCGACTGTGACCGAGCCGCAGAACGACAACACCCCGGCGCCGGTCCCGACGACCGAGGTCGCGGCCCCGGCCTCGGCCCCGGCCCCGGAGACGCCCGTGGCCCCCGTGGCCCCCGTGGCCCCCGCGGCTCCCGAGGTCCCCGAGGTCCCCGAGACCCCCGAGGCCCCCGTGGCCCCGGTCGAGGCCGGACCGGAGGCGGCCGCGCCGGTGAAGTCCGCGCGCGGGGTCAACCGCAAGAAGGCCGCCCTCATCGCCGCGGGCGTGGCCGTCGTCGTCCTCGCGGGCGCCGGCGTCTGGGGGGCCACCGCGATCGCGGACGCCGACCGGACCGCGCCCACGGCCTACTGGAACCCCCACGGCGTGACGTCGCAGGAGAAGGAAGAACCGGGACCCGTCCCCGCGAACGCCCTCTCGGGCAAACTGCTGCCCCTGCCGAGCGGGTTCTCGCTGGGCCCCGACCTCGGTGGCGACGGCAACAACTTCTTCGTCTCGGGCGAGAAGGCCGTCGAGGGCTTCAAGGAGGCCCGCAAGGGCCTGTCGAGCTCGGAACGCAAGAAGCGCGACGACATGCTGGCCGACCTCAAGCTCAAGGGCCTCGCAGGGCGCAGCTACACCAAGGGCAACGGCGACATGGTCACGGAGGTCCGCATCATGCAGGCCGACCCGCAGGCCCTGGGAACCTTCTCCGAGGTCTCCAAGAAGCTGATCGACCTCATGGCCGGCGACCGCGACGCACCGAAGGTGGACGGCTTCCCGGACGCCAAGTGCTCGCTGCTGCCCGTCGGCGAGGAGAAGGAGGAGAAGATCGACTCCCTCTACTGCGTTTCGGTCGAAGGCGACGTGATGGTCAACTTCCGTGCGTACGGGCCCAAGCCCGCCTTCAAGGCATCCGATGCCACCGCGTTCCTCAAGAACCAGCTGAGCCACCTGAAGTCCCCCGGGGAGTCCGCGTGACCGAGCAGAACACCACCGGACCCGCTCCGGAGGCTGTCGAGATCGTCGAGGCCCCGGCCCCGCAGGACGCCGTGCCCGCGCAGCAGCAGCCGCAGGCGCCGGCCCCGCAGGACGCCGTGCCCGCGCAGCCGCAGCAGCAGCCGCAGGCGCCCGGGACCGCCCCGCAGGACGCGGTGCCCGCCGAAGCCCCGCCGGGGGGCGACGCCGCCGAAGCCCCGCCGGCCCCGGCGCCCAAGGACCGGCGCAAGCTGTTCGCCTTCCTGCGTTGGACGGCCGCCGTGGTGGTCTTCGGAACCGTCGGCACGGGTGTCGCGTACGGGATCGCCCAGCCCGAGCGCACCGACATCCCCGGCCTGTCCACCAAGGACGACGGCCGCTGGGTCTACCCGGCTCTGGTCAAGCCCACCCTGCCGCCCGGCGCCGCCCTGCCCTTCGCCAAGGACAACCCGGACGGCATCCACTACGCCGGCCTGACCGAGCTGCTCCTCCCGGCCCCGCAGGGATCGAAGCCCGACTCCACGCTGAAGCTGGAGAAGGACTCGGTGGTGTCCGTGGACACCTTCCTGGAGGAGTACGAGCCCTCCACGCGCGAAAAGATGAAGCAGGGGTTCACGGACGACGGCCTGCGCCAGATCGTCGCGCGCGGCTGGACCACGCCCGACGGCACTCGTACCCGGATCTACCTGCTGCGTTTCCACGCCTCGGGATTCACCGACGCCTTCGAGGGCTGCGGCGGCGACATGAACCTGAACGGGGTCAACCGCATCGAGGCGGACGCCACCTGGACCAAGGCCAAGATGAACCAGTCCGGCCCGGACGCCACCGGAGTCACGGTCCACGAGGAGTCCACCCCGTTCGGCGACGAGCAGATCAAGGCCGGATGCGTCCAGTCCGGTGACGTCCAGGCCGTGATCCTCCAGACCCGCAAGGGCCAGGTGGCCACCGTCCCCCTGCACCAGACGGTGATCCTCCAGCACCAGCTGCTGAGCTGACCGGCGGTACGGCCCACCTCGCACAGTGCGCCGGTCCCCGGGCCAGTAGGCTTGGGGACCGGCCCCGTACAGCCCCAGAAACGAATTCCGAGGAGCACCCCGTGCTTGAGGCAGTCTTCACCTCCCTGCTGGTCCTGGTCTGCGTCGGCGTCATGGCCTTCACCGGCCTGGCGGTCAAGAAGCTGTACCAGGGTCAGCGCTGAGCCTCGGCTCGTCAGCCCGGCCCAGCAGACCGCCCGGAACCCCTCCCACAGATCGCCTGAGCAGCCATTCATGATCCAGATCCCGTCCGACCTGAACCCCGGCCTCGTCCCCCTGGCCTTCCTCCTCGGTACCTGGGAGGGCGCGGGAGTCTTCGACTTCCCCGGTGAGGAGAAGTGCAACTTCGGCCAGGAGGTCGTCTTCGGCCACGACGGCCGGGACTTCCTGGAGTACACCTCGCACACCTGGGCCCTCGACGCCGAGGGCAACAAGGTGCGGCCGCTGGAGTCCGAGTCCGGCTACTGGCGCATCGACAAGGACCGCAAGGTCGAGGTCGTCATGGTCCGCGACCAGGGCGTCGTCGAGGTCTGGTACGGCGATCTCGCCGACCAGAAGCCGCAGATCGACCTGGTCACCGACGCCGTCGCGCGCACCGCGGCCTCCGGCCCGTACAGCGGCGGCAAGCGGCTCTACGGCTACGTGAAGAGCGACCTGATGTGGGTCGGCGAGAAGGCCACGCCGGACGTCGAGCTGCGCCCGTACATGTCGGCCCAGCTGAAGAAGGTCGTCACGCCCGAGGAGGTCGCCGAGATGGCGCGCAACCTCCCGGACATGCCGGACGACGGCATCGCCTTCTTCCGCTGATCCGCGGATCGAAGCCGTGCGCGGAGGGGACGACGGGCCGACCCGCCGTCCCCTTCTCGCGTCTACACTGGCCACGTGGTCAGCACTGAGGGCACCGAAGGCACCGACTGGAAGAGCGACCTGCGGCAGCGCGGTTACCGGCTGACACCGCAGCGCCAACTCGTGCTGGAAGCGGTCGACGCACTGGAACACGCCACCCCGGACGAGATCCTCGCCCAGGTGCGCAAGACCGCATCCGGGGTCAACATCTCCACCGTCTACCGCACGCTGGAGCTCCTGGAGGAGCTGGCGCTCGTCTCGCACGCGCACCTCGGCCACGGCGCCCCCACGTACCACCTCGCCGACCGGCACCACCACATCCACCTGGTCTGCCGCGAATGCGAAGACGTCATCGAGGCGGACGTGGACATCGCCGCCGAATTCACCGCCAAGCTCCGTGGCACCTTCGGCTTCGAGACCGACATGAAGCACTTCGCGATCTTCGGCCTCTGCAAGAAGTGCGCCGCCAAACACCGTGACGGCCACGCGTAGCCGAGTCGTACGCTTGGTCCCATGACCAGCAGCCCCTTGCTCCACCTCCCCGGCGCCGTGCAGGCCGAAGGCCGCGACGAGGGCGTCGCCGCCCACTACGGCGAGCTGTACGGCGAACAACGCGCCCTCGCCGACGGCCGAGGGTTCGTCGACCTCTCGCACCGCGGAGTCGTCACCGTCAGCGGACCGGAACGGCTGAGCTGGCTGCACCTGCTGCTCACCCAGCACCTCACCGAACTGCCCGCCGGGCAGGCCACCGAGGCGCTGATCCTCTCCGCCAACGGCCACATCGAGCACGCGCTCTACCTCGTCGACGACGGCGAGACCACCTGGGCGCACGTGGAGCCCGGCACCCAGGAGGCGCTGATCGCCTACCTGGAGGCGATGAAGTTCTTCTACCGCGTCGAAGTCGCCGACCGCACCGACGAGTTCGCCGTCGTGCACCTGCCGGCCGGTTCCATCGCCGAGGTCCCCAAGGAGCTCGTCGTCCGGGAGACCGCGCACGGCCGCGACGTGTTCCTGCCCCGCGCCGAGCTGGAGGCCTTCGCCGCCGCGCACGGCCCGGCCGCCGGGCTGCTCGCGTACGAGGCCCTGCGCGTCGAGGCGCACCGGCCGCGGCTCGGCCTGGAGACCGACCACCGGACCATCCCGCACGAGCTGGGCTGGATCGGCACCGCCGTCCACCTCCAGAAGGGCTGCTACCGCGGCCAGGAGACCGTCGCCCGCGTCCACAACCTGGGGAAGCCCCCGCGCCGCCTGGTCTTCCTGCACCTGGACGGCTCCGAGGTGCTCCTCCCGGCGCACGGCACGCCCGTCCGGCTCGCCGCCGACGGGGAGGAGGGCCGGCAGCTGGGCTTCGTGACCACGGCCGTCCGCCACCACGAGCTGGGCCCGATCGCCCTCGCGCTGGTCAAGCGGAACGTGCCGGTGGACGCGCCGCTGCTGGTCGGCAAGACGGCCGCCGCGCAGGAGGTCGTCGTAGCGCCGTAGCCCTGGGCGGCTAGATGTCGATGACGATGGTGAACGGGCCGTGGTTGGTCAGCGAGACCCGCATGTCCGCGCCGAACCGGCCCGTCTCCACCGTCGCGCCCAGCGCCCGCAGCTGGGCCACGACCTCGTCCACCAGCGGCTCGGCCACCGGGCCGGGCGCCGCCGCGTTCCACGTGGGGCGGCGGCCCTTGCGCGCGTCCCCGTACAGCGTGAACTGGGAGATCACCAGCAGCGGGGCGTTCACGTCGCTGCAGGACTTCTCGGCCTCCAGGATCCGCACCGACCACAGCTTGCGCGCCAGCAGCGCCGCCTTCTCCGGGGTGTCGTCGTGGGTCACCCCCACCAGCACGCACAGCCCCTCGCCGACGATCTCGCCCACGGTCTCGCCGCCCACGACGACGCTCGCGCCGTCCACCCTCTGCACCACAGCTCGCATACCACCTGTGTACCAGGAGTGCACCGTTGCTAGAGATGTGGGCCGGAATTGGCCACATCTCTACCTACCGGACTTGCCGGTTGTCCCCCCGAACGGTCTTGGGAGACGGGGAACAGCGCGAGCTGGTCGCCTCGGCCCCGGCAGGTCTTGGTGCCCCGGTGGGGCGTGCCTGTGGTCCTTGGCGGGCTCGCGGTCCCGCGTGCCCTCGGGCGGGGGACGGTCTGGCCGGTAGCTCTCCGCACAACGATCCTCTGGTCGTGTGCGGTCACACCTGACCGACGCCGTAGCCCGTGTCCGAGGGCGCGCCTGCCGATCGCCACAGCGGCCGCGTGGTGGCCGGTGACGGCGGTGGTCTTGGATTGGGATTGCTGCTGGAGTGGGGTCTGCCAGTGCTGGGTGCCCCAGCGTGAGGTGTAGGCGGGATCGACCGCGACGAGAACGAGTCCGCAGTGGTGGGCCATGCCGCGCAGTCGTTCCCGGAACCGCGCGGTGGGGAGCCCAGCGACGGTGCGGCGGAAGGCCTTTCCGCGTTTGCCGCGTCCCATGGTTTCCCGACCGGTGGCACGGGCGTCGGTAAAGCCCAGGTTCTCGATCGCCAGACCGGCACAACCGTGTTTGCGGGCGAAGTTGATCAGTGCGGTGATCGCGGCCCGCAGGCGCCCGTCTCGCTGGGATGCGGGTCCCGTCAGCTCGGTGGGCATGGTGACCGGCTCACCGACCGGATTGCCGTGAGTGTCCACCACGCACGCGGCGAAATGGTCCGCGTTGAGGTCCACGGCCAGCAGCCGGACGCCTGCGGCGGCCAGCTCGACGGGCGTGGGCAACATGGTCTTCTCGGTGGACCAGGAAGCATCCAGATACCAGCGGCCACGCACGGCGTCGTAGGTGATGTCGTAGCGCACGGACCTGTTGGCCATGGCACGGTCCAGCCACTGATCGCGGCGGTGGTTGAACGTGACGGTGTAGGCGAGCCGGTAGCGACCACGGGGTGCGTTTGCGAGGTGCCGCAACGGTTGGGGCAGGACGATCGTGACCGTCCCGTCGGCCGGGTCCACATTGATCGTGTAGTTCCCGTGGGGTGCGCCGGACTCGCCGTCGGCGGTCAGGAACAGGCGAGCCGCGTCCCAGCGCTCCCGCCAGCCGGTCTCGGTGAGACCGGCGTCGGCGAGGTTGTGTCGCACCTTCGCGAGCCGGCGGCCGCCGACGACGATCGCCGGATGCCCGGCCTCGATACGCGCCTCCACCTCGGCCAGGCGGGCGGTGAGCACCTGCAACCGGCACTGCTTCCGCGCACGCTCGACCTGGCTCGGATAGCCGCGAACGCCACCCACGCGCCGGCCGCACGGCACCCCCAGACGGGTACGGATCTTCGCGACGGCCCGGCGCAGCGAGGTTCGCTCATCGAACAGGCAGCGCAGCGAAAGCTGGTACTGGTCCTCGGACGCACGGGTGATCGCACCCGCCCACCGCGACGACGACACCCGCGTCAGTACGCGCTTGCGCTCCGCCCGACGATTCTCTTTGACCGGCACCATGCCGATCCGCACCCGCTCGGCCAGATCAGCACGCGCATACCCACCGAGGTGGTCACCCACGACCCGCATGACCTCGGCATCGCGGGTGGACAGGCGCAGGCGATCACGGATACGCGCACCTGCGGGCGCCGGAACAGTGAACGGACCGGTCAGCGCGCGCAGCGGACGCTTGTGCCTCCGACTCCCCCCGCCGCGCCACAGGATCCCCCCTCCCCATCACCGACAACAGCACGGATGTTCTCCCCTGAGACTGACGTCTCTGCGAAGGCCGCGTGCCCGCACCACTTCCTTTCACCCATACGAGGTATTGGCTGGGCGGCGACGGCCGACAGCCGAATCAGTTGGTCCGTCCGGGGCCGATCGGGTGGAGTGGGACTGCGTCGGGGCCACGGAGAGTGGCACGATGCACGCAGGCGGTGCGGGTGCGCCGCACCGGTCGAGGGGACGGACTCGTTCGTATGAATACTTCTGGTACCTCCGTACCTGCATCACCCGCATCCATCGCAGCTGCCGCGGTCCGACCTCCCGCGCAGCGCACCGGCGACCTGCCGGGGCCGGAGCAGCCGGGGCCGGAGGCCCGCACCACCGCGCTCGGGCTGCCGGAACTGCGCGCGCTGCGCCGCGACGCGCAGCGCGACGAGGCCGATCTGAGCTACGTACGCCGGCTGCTCCAGGGCCGCATCGACATCCTGCGGGCCGAACTCGCGCGGCGTGCGGACCCCGAGGCGCCGGTGGCGGACCGGGTGGACCGGCTCTCGGAGATCCTCGCCGACGCCCCCTCCAGCCGTAGCGCGTCCGCCCGGCACGTCACGCTCGGCACCCCGCACGGCGAGGAGTACCGGCTGCTGGCGGCGGAGATGCTGTCCGACGTGGAGCTGTCCGACCTGAGCGCGCGCACGGACGGCGAGCTGTACGACGGGATGGGCCGGCTGGTGCGCTACGAGCAGCAGGTCTCGCGGCGCCGACAGCAGCTCCAGCGGACGGTCGACGACTGCAGCGCGGAGATCACCCGGCGGTACCGGGAGGGAGAGGCGCAGGTGGACGACCTGCTGGCCTGAAGGGGCAGCGGGCGCGGGTCGCAGGCGGCCGGAAAATCGGGCGACCGGGCATCGGTCGGGAGATTAGCGTGGGCGGCTATGAGTGCTGACGTCCGGCCGATCGCCGAATCCGAGCTCCCCGACTGGCTGCGAACCGTGAACACGGGTTTCCTGACCGCGGCCGGAGTGACCGACTCCGACGTGGCCCAGCGGGCCAAGTACAACGACCTCGCCCGCACCTTGGGCGCGTTCGACTCCGAAACCGGCCGCTGCGTCGCGGCCTTCCGCTCCTTCGCGCAGCAACTGACCGTGCCCGGTGGGGCGTCCGTCCCCTCCAGCGCGGTCTCCAACGTCGGCGTGCTGCCCACGCACCGCCGCCAGGGACTGCTGTCGCGGATGATGGCGAGTGAGCTCGCCGCCGCCAAGGCGCGCGGTGACGTGCTGTCGACGCTGATCGCCGCCGAGTACCCGATCTACGGGCGGTACGGGTACGGGCCCGCGGCCTCCCTCGCGGAATGGGAGATCGACGTACCGCGCACCGGGCTGGACCGGCGGTTGGCGGCGCCCGTGGACGGCGGGCGGATCGACCTGGTGGACGCGGCCGAGGCCCGGCGTGTCGGCCCGGAGCTCCACGAGCGGCTGCGGGCGCGCACGCACGGCGCCGTGAACCGGGACGAGCGCTGGTGGAGCCTGGCGACCGGCTTGGAGCAGATCTCGTACCGCCCGTACAAGGAGAAGTTCTTCGCGGTGTACCGCACGGCGGCCGGCGAGGTGGCCGGGCTGGCCGCGTACGGGGCCGACGACCACTGGACGGACGCGAAGCTCCCGCAGAACACCGTGCAGGTCCACGACCTGCTGGCGCTCACCCCGCAGGCGGAGCGGGCGCTGTGGCGGTTCCTGTGCTCCATCGACTGGGTGACCAAGGTCCGCACCGGCTACCGGGCGCCCGACGACCTCGTCGCCCAGCTGCTGCCCGACCCGCGCTCGGCCCGGATCGTCACGGCCGCGGACTTCCTGTGGGTGCGGCTGCTGGACGTCGCGGCTGCCCTGCGCGCGCGGACGTACGCCGTGCCGGGGATCCTCGTACTGGAGGTCACGGACGCGGCGGGGTTGTCGGACGGCCGCTACCGGCTGGACGCGGGCACCGGCGCGTGCGAGCGGACCGAGGAGCCGGTGGACCTGAGCCTGGACGTGTCCGTGCTGGGCTCGCTGTACCTGGGCGACGAGTCCGCGGTACGGCTGGCGGCGCTGGGCCGGGTGACGGAGCTGCGGCCGGGGGCGGTGGCGCTGGCGGACGCGGTGTTCCGCACGGCCCGCCGACCGTGGTGCCCGGACGTCTTCTGAGGCGGCTTCCGATCTGTCACATCCGTCGGCTCCGAGCGGTCGGTGGAACAACGGGCGAGAGGAGCCGGGGCGATGGCGGTGGCGAGCGGCACGAGCGACGGCGAGTACCTCGCGGCGCGGTTCGAGGAGCGACGCGAGCAGCTGCACGCGGTGGCGGTCCGGATGCTCGGCTCGGCGACCGAGGCGCAGGACGCGCTCCGGGAGGCCCGGCGGCTCCTGGACCACGCCGACGCCGGCTGGCTGACCGGTGTCGTCGCCCGGGTCTGCCTGGACCGGCTGCGGGCGCGGGTCGGCGTGCCCGTCGTCCCGTCCGGCCGCCCGGAGCGGGACGGGCCGCTCGCGGACTCGGTCGGGCTCGCGCTGCTCGTCGTACTGGACCAACTCGCGCCCGAAGAGCGGCTGTCGTTCGTCCTGCACGACCTGTTCGGGCTGCCCTTCGAGGAGGTCGCGCCGATCGTGGAGCGCGGTCCGGAGGAAGCCCGGCAGTTGGCGATCAGGGCCCGGGGGCGGCTGCGGGGTCGGGCGACGGCCGTATCGTCGACCGGGCCATGACCAATGACCAATGACCAATGACAAATGACCGATGAGCACTGAAGACCGAGATCTGAGGACTGAGCTGTTTGACGCACTCGATGTCACTGGTGGAAGCCCTGCGCGCGGCGGGCTGCGTCTTCGCGGAGGAAGAGGCGGAGCTGCTGGGCGGGGCCGCCCGGGACGACGCCCACCTGGCGGAGCTGTTGGCCCGTCGGGTGGGCGGTGAGCCGCTGGAACACGTCGTGGGGTGGGCGGAGTTCTGCGGGTTGCGCATGGAGGTGGGCGAGGGGGCCTTCGTGCCGCGCCGGCGCACCGAGTTCCTCGTGGACCAGGCGGTGGCGCTGGCCCGGCCCGGCGCGGTGGTGCTCGACCTGTGCTGCGGAGTCGGCGCCCTGGGCGCGGCGGTGGCGGCGCGGACCCCGGGCGGGGTGGAACTCCACGTGGCGGACATAGACCCGGCCGCGCTGGCGTACGCGCGGCGCAACGTGGCCCCGTACGGCGGCACGGTGTGGGAGGGCGACCTGTACGAGCCGCTGCCCGCCTCCCTGCTCGGACGGGTGGACGTGCTGGTGGTCAACGCCCCGTACGTGCCCACGGAGGAGATCGACCTCATGCCGTCCGAGGCGCGGGACCATGAGCCGCTGGTCTCCCTCGACGGGGGCGAGGACGGCCTGGACATCCACCGCCGGGTCGCGGCGGGCGCCCCGCGCTGGCTGGCCCCGGGCGGCCGCCTCCTGATCGAGACGAGCGCCCGCCAGTGCCCGTCGACGGCGGCGGCCCTGACCGCGGCGGGACTCACGACCCGGGTGGTCACCTCGGAGGAGCTCTACGCGACGGTGGTCATCGCCGAGGCCTGAGCCGGCCGCGAAACAGGGAGGTGGTCGAGATGGCCGAGGCGAAGAGCACCGAGACCGACTGCGACCGTCTGAGCCGGCTCGTGCCGCCGCCGGCCGTCCCCGTGGACGCCCACGGGGACTGGGCCGCCGCGGAGAGCGCGATCGGCACCCGGCTGCCCGACGACTACAAACGACTCGTCGAGATCTACGGCTGGGGAGAGTTCCGCGATTTCCTCTACCTCCAGACGCCGTTCGGTACGAGCAGGCACAACGGCATCGCATGGCAGAGGGCCCATCTCACGGGCTCTCCGGAACGGGACCGTGAGCGTTACCCGTACCCGCTGCACCCGGATCCCGGGGGACTCCTCGTCTGGGGCACCACCATGGACGCCGACCGGCTGTGTTGGCTCACCAGCGGCTCCCCGGACCGCTGGCCCGTCGTGGTGTGGGGCCGGGACGGCTGGTACGAGACCCATTCCATGGGCGCCGCCGCATACATCGAGGGGTGGGCCGCCGGACGGGTCGGCTCCCGTCTGCTCATGCAGGCGCAGCCCGGGCTCGCGCCCTGGTTCAACACCTTCCGTCCCCGTGTCGACCGGTGTCTGCGCCTGTCGGAAGGGCCCCTGACCCACGCCGAGCGCCTGCGGCTGCTGCGCGAGGCACTGGCGCCCGTCGCGGACCGGGGTTCGTGGCGCTGCGAGCACGACGGGACGCGACAGGACCACCTCGCCACCGTCGACACCGACTGGCTGCTCACCTACGACGAGTCCAACCCTCATACGATCCGCATCGGCTTCCCGCCGGAAGACCGGGAACGGGTCCGGCAGCGGCTCTTCGCCGCTGTTCGGCTCATGAGGTGCGAGATCCTCGAGATCACGACCGCGGCCGGCACCCCCTTGCCGACCTGGGACGCGGTCACGGACGAGGACGACGACGAGTAGCCCGGGCAGCCCGATCGGCTCGGACCGGGTGGGAGATGTTGCAAGCAGCTGCTTGCAAAAGTTAGCAAGGTGCGGCAGGATTCAGGCATGGCATCGCTCAACGTCGGAAATCTCGGCGAATACCTCCGTGAGCAGCGTCGGCAGGCCCAGCTCTCGCTGCGGCAGCTGGCCGACGCGGCGGGGGTGTCGAATCCGTACCTGAGTCAGATCGAGCGCGGGCTGCGCAAGCCGAGCGCGGACATCCTGCAGCAGCTGGCCAAGGCGCTGCGGATCTCCGCGGAGACGCTGTACGTGCAGGCCGGGATCCTGGACGAGCGGGACCGGGACGAGGTGGAGACGCGGGCCGTCATCCTCGCCGACCCGTCCATCAACGAGCGGCAGAAGCAGGTGCTGCTCCAGGTCTACGAGTCGTTCCGCAAGGAGAACGCGCTCGATGCGCCCGCCGCACCCGATGCGCCTGATGCACCCGCTGCACCCGACGTGCCCGAAGGGCCCGCCGACGAGATGCCGTCGAAGACGAACCGAACCTGATCCGGGAGGACCCGCACATGGCCATCGCCGATGACCTGAAGAAGACCCTCACCGACCCCACCCCGCTCTACTTCGCCGCCGGCACCGCCGACCTCGCCGTGCAGCAGGCGAAGAAGGTGCCGGGTCTCATCGAGCAGCTGCGCGCCGAGGCCCCCGCGCGCATCGAGGCCGTGAAGAACACCGACCCGAAGGTCGTGCAGGAGAAGGCCAAGGAAGCCGCCAAGGAGGCGCAGGAGGTCGTCACCGCCAAGGTCGCCGAGGTGCTCGGCGCGATCGACCCGAAGAAGCTCGGGGAGACCGCCCAGGACCTGGCGCTGCGCGGGGTCGGCGTGGCCGCGGAGTACGCCGTGCGCGCCAAGGAGACGTACGACAAGGTCGCCGAGCACGGTGAGCAGGCCGTCCGCGCCTGGCGGGGCGAGGTCTCCGAGGAGATCGTCGACATCGCCGTGGCCGTGGAGCCGGAGCCCGAGGCGGAGCCGGAGGCGACGTCGGAGCCGGTGGCCGAGGCCGCCCCCAAGAAGACCTCCGCGCGCAAGAGCGCCGCGAAGAAGGCCGCGGCCGCGCCGGCCGAGGAGAGCTGAGGCGTACGAGTGCGACGGGCCGGTCACCTGGAAGGTGTCCGGCCCGTTGTGGTTGATGTGGGCGCCTGTGCCGGTAGCTTGGAATGGGAAGTGGAAGCGCAGGCATGTGAACGCATGCGAACACGTATGAGAAGGCGGTCGCGCGATGCTGATGAACGGGTTCGATAACGGGGTGCTCCCGTTGCTCGGGTTCGCCATGCTGGCGCTCGCCGTCGTGGCCTTCGTGTTCGCGCTGCTGGCGCGCGAGGACGCCTACCGGGCGGCCGAGAAGCAGACCAAGACCTTCTGGCTGGTCATCCTCGGCATCACCGTCCTCGTGGACGCCTTCCTCGGGATGCTGTTCCTGCAGATCGCGGGCCTGGTCGCGACCATCGTGTTCTTCGTCGACGTGCGTCCGGCCCTCAACCAGGTCTCGGGCGGTGGCCGGCGCAGCGGTGGCAGCAGCAGTGACGGGCCGTACGGGCCCTACAACGGCGGACGGTAGTCCCTGCGGTGGTCCTCAGCTCTCGGCGCGCGAGAGCAGGACCACGGCCACGTCGTCGGTGAGCTCGCCGCCGTTGAGGCGGCGGGCCTCGGTGACGGAGGCCTCCAGCAGGCCTTCGCCGCTCAGGCCGCGGTCCAGGTGGCGGTTGATCATCTCGACCATGCCGTCCTGGCCGAGCCGCTCCTTGCCCTCGCCGATCCTGCCCTCGATCAGGCCGTCCGTGTAGAGCATCAGGCTCCAGGTGCCGCCGAGCTCGACCTGGCGGCGGGGCCAGCGGGCGCGCGGCAGCAGTCCGAGTGCCGGGCCGCTGTTCTCGTACGGGAGCAGCCGCGCGGCTCGGCCCGGCCTGGAGATCAGCGGGGCCGGGTGGCCGGCCAGGCACAGGCCCGCGCGGCGGCCGTCGGGGGCGATGTCGACCGTGCAGAGCGTCGCGAAGATCTCATCGCACGGCCGCTCGACTTCGAGGACCTCCTGGAGGGTGGCCAGCAGGTCGTCCCCGCACAGCCCGGCCAGGGTAAGGGCCCGCCAGGCGATGCGGAGCTCGACGCCGAGGGCGGCTTCGTCGGGGCCGTGGCCGCAGACGTCTCCGATCATGGCGTGGACGGTTCCGTCGGGCGTGCGGACGGTGTCGTAGAAGTCGCCGCCGAGCAGGGCCCGGCTGCGGCCGGGGCGGTAGCGGGCGGCGAAGCGTAGGTCGGAGCCTTCGAGGAGGGGAGTGGGGAGCAGGCCGCGTTCCAGGCGGGCGTTCTCCTGGGCGCGCAGTTTCGATTCTGCGAGCTTGTACTGGGCGATGTCCGCCCGTTTTCTCTCCACCGCGTAGCGGATGGCGCGGCTCAGCAGCCGGCCGTCCAGCTCGTCGCGGAACAGGAAGTCCTGGGCGCCGACCCGGACGGCCTCGGCGGCGCGCTCGGCGTCGGCCTCGGAGGTGAGGACGAGTACGGCGTGCCGGGGCGCGAGGCGGAGTACCTGGCGGAGGGTGGTCAGCCGGTCGACGGCCACGGTGGCGGCGCCGGCGCGGGAGCCCGTCTCGGGGAGGGACAGGTCGAGCAGGATGCAGTGCACGTCGGGGGTGAGCAGCCGCTCGGCCTCGACGAGGTTGCGGGCGGTGCGGAGCCGGATGCGGTGTCCGTCGGCGTCGAGGATCTCGGGGACCGTGAGTCCGCCGGCCGGGTCGTCCTCGATGACGAGGAGGGTCAGCGGGGTCGTGTGCGGGGTCGCCGACGAGGGGGTGGGGGCCGATGAGGGCGTCGCGGCCGGGGCCGTGCCCATGGCTGTGCCCATGGCCGTGGTGCTGGTGCCGGTGGCACCTGTGGCGGTGTGCAGAACGGCCTGACCGCTCGCCTCGGCAGGGGTCTCCCGCTGCCTCGGTACGGGTACGGGCATCGTCTCCGGTTCCTTCCCTCCCCCCGAGGGTGGTGCGCTCGTCCGGCAGACCCTAGCGGCCGGGCCGGGCGAGCGGAATGCCGTTGTGGGGCGGGGCCTCCGGCATATGCCGTTATCGCGGGGGAAATTCGGCCTCACTGGATGACAAACGTCACGGCGGGGGCGACTTCCGTCCCGCCTGGCGAGACGTCCGGCGCGACGCTTTGGTTGCCTTTGGACTCCGTCGGCGAGGTTGGATGCGCCCGCGCGCCGCTGCGGGGCTCCGCCCCGAACCCCGCTCCTCAAACGCCGGAGGGGCTGAAATCGCGCTCCGCGCAACCCAGCCCTCCGGTGCGAGGGTGCGGGCGCTGAGCACACGTGCGGGGCCCGGGGCGCAGCCCCGCACCGGACGGGGCCCGGTCCCGCCGGGGCCACCCCCGCCGAGCAACCCCGCAGGGGGCTACGCGTCCGGGCGGACGACCGCCTTGATCGGCATCGAGCCCGCGCCGGCGATCGTGACATTGCGGCCGGGGCGGGGGGCGTGGACCATCGCGCCGTCGCCGATGTACATCCCGACGTGGCTCGCGTCGTCGAAGTAGATGATCAGATCGCCGGGGCGCATGTCCTTGACCGCGACCTTCGGCAGCAGCCGCAGCTGCTCCTGCGAGGTGCGCGGGATGCCCTTGCCCGCCGCCCGCCAGGCCTGTGAGGTCAGCCCCGAGCAGTCGTACGAGCCCGGGCCCTCGGCGCCCCAGACGTACGGCTTGCCGATCTGCGCGGTGGCGAACTGCACGGCCCGCTTGCCGGCGTCCGTCGCGGCGCCGTTGACGTCCTTCATGGCGCCCGTCGACAGCCACGCCGTCTGCGCCTTGTACTGGGCTTCCTGCTCCAGCTGGATCAGCCGGGCCTTCTCCTCGGCCTGCAGCTTGTTCTCCAGCTCCTCCGCCGCCTTGATCTTCCCCTCGATCTCCTTCTTGGCGGCTTCCTGCTTGACCCGGTTGGCCTCCAGGATCGCCCAGCGCGCGCTCGCGTCGGCCGCGTACTGGCGCAAGTCGTTCTGGGTGCGGTCCAGTTCCGAGAGCATGTCCGAGGTGGCCTTCTCGCCCTGGCGCAACCGCTTGGCACCGTCGAGGAACTGGCTGGGGTCCTCGCTCAACGCCAGCTGCGCGCCGGGCGGCAGGCCGCCGGAGCGGTACTGGGCGCGGGCCGCGGCGCCGGCGCGGCTCTTGAGGGTGTCGATCCGGTTCTGCCCGGCCACGATCAGATTGGCGAGCTCCACGATCTTTTCCGACTGGGCCTTGGTCTCGGCCTCGGCCTGGTTGTAGGCGTCCGTGGCGGAGCCGGCCTGGTGGTAGAGGTCCTCTATCTCCTTGTGGACCTGCTCCAGGGACTTCACGCCCGGCTCCGGCGCCGCCGGTGCCGCGGGCGTCGCGTACGCCGTGCCCGTCGCAAGGCCCGGCGCCGTCAGAATCGCCATCGCGCACAGCAGTACGAGGGCGCTCGCGCCCCGCCTTTGCCTTCCGGCCCCCATGGTCCCCCCAGGCATCCTGAACTGACTATCCATCAGTAACTTCTTACTGCCTCCGGGATGGTGCCACGACTGGATGAAATCCAACACCCTTGCGGGTGTCTTCCGATCTTGCCCGCGTCGTCCGAGCCGCCGAACGACCGTCAGTCGGCGTGCCCGCGCCCCATTTCAGCGCCCCGTCCCCGACGACTCAACGGGCCACCCCCACCACCGGTTCCCCAGCGCGCCGTTTTCACCCCACCGGGCGCAAAGCCTCCCAGCGCACCGTCAGTTCCCCCTGCCGCCAGCGCCCCGGGCCGTCCGCCAGCGGCCAGTCGCCCGCCAGCGCCCGCGCCGTCCGGATCCAGCGCTGCCGCGCCCCGTAGGAGGCGTACGGAGCCGCCGCGGCCCACGCCCGGTCGAAGTCCCGCAGGAACGCGTGCACCGGCTCGCCCGGCACGTTCCGGTGGATCAGCGCCTTCGGCAGCCGCTCCGCCAGGTCCGAGGGCCGCTCCAGGGAGCCGAGCCGGGTCGCGAACGTCACCGTGCGCGCCCCCTCCGGGCCCAGCGCCACCCACACGTGCCGCCGCCCGATCTCGTCGCAGGTGCCCTCCACCAGCAGCCCGTCCGGAGCCAGCCGCGCGCACAGCCGCGCCCACACCTCCGCGACCCGCTCCTCGTCGTACTGGCGCAACACGTTCGCCGCGCGGATCAGGGAAGGACGCGCCCCACCGTCCAGCGGCACCTCGAAGCCGCCGTGCCGGAAGCTCAGCCCCTCCCGCTCGTACGGCTTCGCGCCCGCGACCCGCGCCGGCTCGATCTCGATGCCGACCACCCGCACCCGGGGCGCCGCCTCCCGCAGCCGCGCCAGCAGCTCGACCGCCGTCCACGGCGCGGCCCCGTAGCCGAGGTCCACCGCGACCGGCGCCTCGGCCCGGCGCAGCGCCGCCCCGTGGGTGGCCGCGATCCAGCGGTCCATGCGGCGCAACCGGTTCGGGTTGGTCGTCCCGCGCGTCACCGAGCCCACAGGGCGGCCGTGGGCACGGCTGGGGGAGGGGGACGAGGTGTTGCGGGAGGCCATGAGCCGAGGGTAAGCGGAGGGTCCGCGCGGCCGAAAAAATCGCCGGGCGCCGGGCGGGCGGTGAGAAAAGTCGAGGAAAACCGGACTCCCCGGAATGCGCGGGACGGCCATTCGGGTTGCACTCCTTGCAGGGCGCCCACCGCGCCCTCGCCGTCATGCCCACCCGCATGCCGTGTGATGTCCGTCCTGCCAGACCTGTCCCGCCGTCCGAGCGCCGTGAGCACCGTCCTAGCCGAGAGGAACTGCTCCCTTGAGCCAGTACGTGTCCCGCCTCAGCGGCCGCCTCGCCGCCGCCCGCGCCACCCGCCACGAGCCGCCGCGGCTGCGCCTGCCGGCCGCGGTCGGAGGCCACCGCAAGCCGCGCCGCGTCGCCATGCTCAGCGTGCACACCTCGCCGCTGCACCAGCCCGGCACCGGTGACGCCGGCGGGATGAACGTCTACATCGTGGAGCTGGCCCGCCGCCTCGCCGCGATCAACATCGAGGTCGAGATCTTCACCCGGGCCACCACCGGCGGGCTGCCGCCCGTGGTGGAAATGGCACCCGGGGTGCTCGTCCGGCACGTGGACGCGGGACCGTACGAAGGCCTCGCCAAGGAGGAGCTCCCCGCCCAGCTGTGCGCCTTCACCCACGGCGTCATGCAGGCCTGGGCCGGCCACCGCCCCGGCTACTACGACCTCGTCCACTCCCACTACTGGCTCTCCGGCCACGTCGGCTGGCTCGCCGCCGAACGCTGGGGCGTGCCGCTCGTGCACGCCATGCACACCATGGCCAAGGTCAAGAACGCCGCGCTGGCCGAGGGCGACACCCCCGAGCCCGCCGCCCGCGTCATCGGCGAGACCCAGATCGTGGCCGCCGCCGACCGGCTCATCGCCAACACCGCCGAAGAGGCCGACGAGCTCGTACGGCACTACGAGGCCGACCCCGGCAAGGTGGCCGTCGTCCACCCCGGCGTGAACCTCGACCGCTTCACCGTCGGCGACGGCCGCGCCGCCGCCCGCGCCCGCCTCGGCCTGCCGCAGGACGCCGTCATCCCGCTCTTCGCCGGCCGCATCCAGCCGCTCAAGGCCCCCGACATCCTGCTGCGGGCCGTCGCCGTCCTGGTCGACCAGGACCCCTCGCTGCGCCGCCGTCTCTTCGTCCCCGTCGTCGGCGGCCCCAGCGGGAGCGGCCTGGCCAAGCCGGAGGGGCTCCAGAAGCTCGCCGCGAAGCTCGGCATCGCCGACCTCGTGCACTTCCACCCGCCGGTCGCGCAGGACGGGCTCGCCGACTGGTTCCGGGCGGCGTCCGTCCTCGTCATGCCCTCGTACAGCGAGTCCTTCGGGCTGGTCGCGATCGAGGCCCAGGCCACCGGCACGCCGGTGCTGGCCGCCGCCGTCGGCGGACTGCCCGTCGCCGTCGACGACGGGTCCACGGGGATCCTCGTACCCGGCCACGACCCGGTGGACTACGCGAGGCAGCTGCGGCGCTTCATCGACCGGCCGGAGCTCACCGACCGGATGGGCGCGCAGGCCGCACGGCACGCGCAGTTCTTCGGCTGGGACACCGCCGCGAGCGCCACGGCCGACGTGTACACGGCAGCGATGCACGATCACCGCCGTCGCGTACGCTCCCACCATGGCTGACACCGCCGACACCGCCGCGATCATCGAAGGCGCCCTGACCGGCGCCGAGCTGAGCTGGGAGAGCCCCGAGCCGGGCTCGTACGTCGTCCAGCTCCCCGGCACCCGCAAGCTGAGCACCACCTGCTCGCTCCGGGTCGGCCGGCACTCCCTGTCGGTCAACGCCTTCGTGATCCGCCACCCCGACGAGAACGAGGCCGGCGTCCACCGCTGGCTGCTGGAGCGCAACCTCAAGCTGTACGGCCTGAGTTACGCCGTCGACCGCCTCGGGGACATCTACCTAACGGCCCGGCTGCCCCTCTCGGTGGTGAACCCGGAGGACCTGGACCGGCTGTTGGGCACCGTTTTGGAGGCTGCGGACGGTGCCTTCAACACCTTGCTGGAGCTGGGCTTCGCGAGCGCGATCCGCCGCGAGTACGAGTGGCGCGTCTCCCGCGGCGAACCGACCTACAACCTCGACGCCTTCAAGCACCTGACGCAGCCGACGCGCTGACGGGCGCGGCCTGCGGCGTGGCATCCACCGCGGCCTGCGGCGTGGCATCCACCGCGGCTTCCGGCGCGGCATCCATCGCGGCTTCGGCCGCGGCTTCCGGGGCCTGCGGTTCCGCGTCCGGGGTCGGCGGAAGGTTCCGCATCAGCATCCAGTACCCCACCCCCGCGACCGTTCCCAGGACCGCCGTCGTGCCCCACAGCCACTCCGCCCCGTACCGGTCGATGACCGCACCGGCCAGCAGCGGGGCGATCAGCGAGGCCACCGCCCACGACATCGTGTACATGCCCTGGTAGCGGCCCCGTCCGTGCAGCGGCGAGAGGCGCACGACCAGGCTCATCTGGGTCGGCGAGTTGATGATCTCGGCAAGCGTCCACACGCACACCGTCAGCGCGAGCGCCCCGACGGACCCGCCGAAGGCCGTCAGACCGAACCCGTACCCCGCCAGCAGCGCGGAGACCACCAGCAGCCTCTGCGGGTCCCGGTGCTCGATGAACCGCGTCAGCGGGATCTGCAGCAGCACGATCATCACACCGTTCACCGCGATGACCAGGCCGTAGTCGCCGGTGGTGAACCCCGCGGACCCCATCGCCAGCGGCAGGCCGAACGAACCCTGCATGAAGATCAGCGAGATCAGGAACGACAGCCCCACGACCCCCATGAACCGCCCGTCGCGCAGCACCGTCCCCAGCCCGATCTCGGGCTCAGCGGCCGCCGACGCGGCGTCACCCTTCTCGGGCCGGGACTCGGGCAGCTTCAGGTACACCAGGACCGCGCAGAGCAGCGTCAGCGCCGCCTCGCCCAGGAAGCCGGCGAGGTAGCTGTACTCGGCGATGAAACCGGCGACGGTCGCGGAGACGGCGAAGCCGAGGTTGATCGCCCAGTAGTTCAACGCGAAGGCCCGTACCCGGTCCTCGGGACGCACGATGTCGGCCATCATCGCCTGCACCGCCGGCCGGGACGCGTTCGAGGCCATGCCGACCAGCAGGGCCACCGCGGCGATGGCCGCCGGACGCTCCATGAAGCCCAGCAGTGCCACCGAGAGCGCGGTCGCGACGTTCGCCGCCAGCAGCGTCGGCCGCCGCCCGAGCCGGTCGGTCATCACGCCCGCGACGAGGGAGGAGATCACCCCGCCGAGTCCGTGAAGGGCGACCACAAGTCCCGCGAAGGAGGCCGAGTAGCCCCTGTCCAGGGTCAGGTACAAGGTCATGAACGTGGCGACGAAGGCCCCGAGCCGGTTGACCAGGGTGCTCGTCCACAGCCACCAGAACTCCGTCGGCAGACCCGACACGCTCTCCCGGGCGGCCCGTCTCATGCTCTCAACGGACATAAGGAATCCCCCCGGAGGCGTAAGTGTCACTCGACCGGTACGCACGTTACGAGTGGTTGCCTCGGGCGCGCTACTCGATTGACGCGGACAGTCAATCGACGCCCCCGGACACCGCGCGCGGGCGCCCCCGCACGTCCATTAGGCTCGTACGCATGGCCGACGCACCGTACAAGCTGATCCTCCTCCGCCACGGCGAGAGCGAGTGGAACGCGAAGAACCTGTTCACCGGCTGGGTGGACGTCAACCTCAACGAAAAGGGCGAGAAGGAGGCGGTCCGCGGCGGTGAGCTGCTCAAGGACGCCGGCCTGCTCCCCGACGTGGTCCACACGTCCCTCCAGAAGCGCGCGATCCGCACCGCGCAGCTCGCCCTGGAGTCCGCGGACCGCCACTGGATCCCGGTCCACCGCTCCTGGCGCCTGAACGAGCGCCACTACGGCGCCCTCCAGGGCAAGGACAAGGCCCAGACGCTCGCCGAGTTCGGCGAGGAGCAGTTCATGCTGTGGCGCCGCTCCTACGACACCCCGCCGCCGGCCCTCGAGGACGGCACGGAGTTCTCGCAGTCCGAGGACCCGCGCTACGCGTCGATCCCGCCGGAGCTGCGCCCGCGCACCGAGTGCCTCAAGGACGTCGTCGTCCGCATGCTGCCGTACTGGTACGACTCGATCGTCCCGGACCTGCTGGACGGCCACACCGTGCTGGTCGCCGCGCACGGCAACTCCCTGCGCGCGCTGGTCAAGCACCTCGACGGCATCTCCGACGCCGACATCGCGGGCCTGAACATCCCGACCGGCATCCCGCTCTCCTACGAGCTGGACGCCGACTTCAAGCCCCTCAACCCGGGCGGCACCTACCTCGACCCGGAGGCCGCCGCGGCCGCCATCGAGGCCGTCAAGAACCAGGGCAAGAAGTAACACCGCTCCACGAAACAGCCCCCTACCCGCGGTTTCCCCGCGGGTAGGGGGCTTTTCGCTGCCCGGGGGCCTCTGCGCCACGCGCGCGAACGAGCCACCCGACCTGCGGTTTCACCCGCGGGGCAGGGCTCGTCGTACGTCGGTCCGATGCGCGGGCCAGACGGGGGGATCGGTAGGGCCAAACGGGCGACGGACGGGCGGGAGCGGTGACCGGGGGCGGCGGCCGGGCGTTTCCCCGGCATGAAGATCAATCGATTCTCCGCGGTCGGCGCCCTCGCCGGCGTAGTCCTGCTGGCCGGTGGCGCCCCCGCGCAGGCGGATCCGCTGCTCGACCTCATCGACAACCTCAACATCTCGGACCTCAACGTCTCGCGGGTCCTCAGCAACCCGGCGGTCGTCGTGACCAACGGCGGCTCGACCACGCTCCAGCAGGCCGAGCCGCTGCTGGCGCC